>DASYSW010000354.1:0-5410 GCA_036002905.1 Chitinophagaceae bacterium | reverse complement strand
TTATCAAGTAATCCCGCTTTTGTTAAAAAAATATCATGGCTGGCCCAACCTGTTCCATAAACGGGAACTACAAATCAATCTAGTTTCGGAACTTTAAAACAAAAACCATGAACCGTAAAAAATTCCTTCAACAGGCTGCATTAACGAGTGGCAGCATCATCACCGTTCCTGTCTTTGCCTTCAGTCAAGACAAAAACCCCGGCGATCCTTTACCCCCGGAAAAGGTAAAGGAATTTGTTATAGCCGGTCACGGGAATTTTGATAAAGTAAAAAGCATGCTGGCCGAAATGCCAACACTTTTGTACGCTACGTGGGATTGGGGAAATGGTGATTTTGAAACAGCGCTTGAAGGAGCGGGACATGTAGGCAACAAGGAAATTGCAAATTACCTAATCGGCCTGGGAGCGAGAACCAACTTGTTTGTGTTAACTATGCTTGGCAAGACCAACATCGTAAAGAACTTTCTCGAAACATTTCCTCAATATTTAAAAGCTCGCGGTCCCCATGGACTTACTTTTTTCCACCATGCACAGGCAGGCAGCAACGATTCGAAGGAATTGCTCGATTACTTCCAGTCCAAAGGACTGACAGAGGATAAAATGGCATTATAACGCGAAAAAATGCCAGAAAATAAAATCAGCTATCTTTAACATTCCTGTTCTGTGTTAAACAACTCGCGTCATTCTTAAACTAAATCGTCTATGCGGAAGCTAAGTTTATTCACAGTATTGCTTTTTGCCTCACTGTTAGTATTCGGACAAAAGAATTACAAGGTTGTCTTTGACCTTACCAGCGGGGACACTCTCTCACAACAAACTGCCATTCGCTGGGTAAATGAAATAATCAAGGCGGAGCCGACCGCGCAAGTGGAAGTGGTCATGTTTGGAAAAGGCTTGCCCCTTGCCGTAAAAGACAAATCAGCAGTAACCAACGATGTGACAAGTCTTGCAACAAATAAAAATGTGGCATTTAAGGTATGCGCGATAGCCCTGGCAAACCAAAAAATTGACAAGTCCCAGTTACTCCCCGGTGTGCAAACAGTACCGGATGGCATTTACGAGATTGTCAGTAAGCAACAGGAAGGTTGGGGATACATAAAAGTGGCACACTAACAATTTTAGAAATGAAATTACTGGACCATTCCAGCGTCACGCCATTGCTTGAAAACTGCGATCGTGCTATCGCTGAGTTTTGCGTGTTTGAAGGGCATAAATCCCATATCGGTGGGGTTCAATTCAATTCGACGAATGACATCGTCAATATTTGCCTTCAGGGCGTCGTAAGTATCCAGTGCTTTCTTATTTCCGCCTTGCGCGGGTATGTGACATGGAGAACAGTTGGAGGCAACAATTGATTTTACACTTACTGCATAGCTAACAGCGGAAGGATTCGTTGCAGCATTAGCTGTTGGTTCCGTCATTGCTTTTTTCTTACTGTGACAGCCCGCAAATACAATTACTGAGAAGCCGATAACACCCACCGGGATCAAGAATTTTTTCATTGATTTCTAAATTTGAGTTTAAATATATTTAATAAATGAACGTAAACAACTCTTTCTGGCCAAATTTATATCGTAGATATGTAGAAAATGGTTGACCGGTACGTTATTTCCAGGCATTTTTTTTAGATTTGACAAAGACCTGCCATGAAAGAAATTGCTTCCAAACTAAATAAAATCATTGACGATCATTTACCCGCTTTGCGATCTGCAAGTCACGAAGAATTTCATTTCAAACCCTCCCCCGCCAAATGGAGCAAGAAAGAGATCCTGGGCCACCTGGTCGACTCGGCACAAAATAATATTCGACGGTTTATTGTAGCGCAATATGATGAGCGTCCGAAAATAGTTTATAACCAGGATAAATGGGTAACTGCTACAAACTATCAACAATACGCATTGACCGATCTCATTGATCTTTGGTACCGACTTAATAAACACATTTGCCATGTACTGACATTCATGCCGAATGAAATGAATCGCCGCCAGGTTGAAACAGAGCAATTGCATGACTTACGCTGGCTTGCTGAAGATTATATCAGGCACCTGCTTCATCATTTGCACCAGGTGTCGGATCTTGAACCAATAGCCTATCCATAAATAATTTGAGGATATAAATTTTTGTCCGCTTAGTTTCATAAATTACGATATGTTCCCAATAGGCGATGATAATTCAGACCGCACAATAACTCCTTATGTAAATTACCTGATCATTGCTCTAAACGTGATCGTGTTTGTCTTTTTGCAGGGCTTCAGTGGTGATAATGTATTTACTTACTCTTACTCAACAGTGCCCGAAGAAATTTTGCGCGGTCACGATATTGTTACCGATCCCGAAGTGTTCACCGATCCTGGCACGGGACAGCGGTTTGCAATACCCGGCTTGGGCCCTACTCTTATTCCAGTTTATTTCACACTCATCACGTCTATGTTCATGCATGGAGGTATTGCGCATATCGCCGGCAATATGCTTTACTTGTGGATATTTGGAGATAATATCGAAAATGCTCTCGGTCACAAACGATATTTACTGTTTTACCTTCTTTGTGGGATCATCGCTTCGTTAAGCCATGTTTTTGCAACAAAACTCCTGGGACAAAATCTTCTTATTCCAAGCCTCGGGGCGTCTGGTGCCATTTCAGGTGTGTTAGGTGCGTACATTTTATTATTTCCACGACGAAGGGTTACCATGTTTTTCATCCGCTTCATCACACATGTTTCTGCGCTGTGGGCGATTGGTATCTGGATCGTTTTTCAAATAGTAAGCGGACTCGGAATGCTTGGCGGATCTGGCACTGGCGTGGCATATGCAGCGCACGTTGGAGGATTTCTCGCAGGCTTGCTCCTCGTCAAACTTTTTATACCACGTACGAGGTATGCATAAACCGTTCGTTTACCGAAAAGCATCTTTGTTAATGTTGTTCCCTTCCTCTAAACATCCGTCTTCGGAATTTGCTTTGTGGTCAAAGCATCGTTAACGATTATATAGATCAGGTTACCAATCATCGGTAAGCAAACAATCGCAACTATCCAGAAGATTCTTCTTTCACCTTTGAGCGACGGAGTTGTGAGCACCTGGTGAAAAGTCAGCACATAAAACGCAAATCCAAGTGCTACGGCGGTTACCACAACAACAATATGGAGTGCTGTGCCCCTGCCTGGTATTGAAACTCCAACGAGGAATAAAATGAAAGAAACGAACAGTAGAATAAGCAAAGAAAGATTTTTCATCATTTGTCTTTCCGTCTCAACCACCATAATTATGCCCCTTTGAGCAATATCAGTGCCCTATCCGGCATGCTCATTGTTCTTCTTTAATTAAAACAAATTAATATGATACGCAAATTAAAATCAGGAAAATACAGGCTGTATTCAAGAAAGAAAAACCCGAAGACAAACAAAAGAAAAAACCTGGGAACATTCGATTCACTCCAGGCGGCCCAAAAACATGAAAGGGATGTTCAATATTTTAAACATCACTAATAAATGCGGTCCCCCTCTTCCTGGTCTAATAATCTTGTTGCAAGGCCGTCGTCAAACACCTCGTGCCGGTTAGTGATCGCCTGCCTTAGCAGGTCATGAATAGTTATCACGCCTTCAAAATGCACATCATCATAAGCTAAGAGGTACCGGGTCTTATGAGAATTCATAAGATTCATGCAATGCTCAACTGTGTCACTTAACGTAACAATGGGAAGATCGGTTGTCATCACCTCATGAACCTGGGTGTTATTGCTTGCTTTTCCTTTGAGGATCACGTTCCTCGTGTAGTCCCTTTCTGAGAATATACCCTTGTATTCTTCAGCATCCATCACAACGAGGTAGCTTAGATTAACTGAATTCAAAAGATTCAATGCATCGATCACAAGCGTCGCAGGACTGACCTGGTTAAAGGATTTTGTTTTTGTTTCGAGAATATCTTTGACTGTTCGCATACTCTGTGTTTTTTCTAAGATCGTATTTATTTCTGTTATAGGGAATGATTTTTGTCAGGTGCTAACCGATAGACGTAAAAGCCTATACATTAGATACCCAACAACAGCCCCGGACGTATTTAGAATCACGTCGTCAATATCAGTACTCCTAACGCTGGTGATCAGTTGCATGAGTTCAATGGATACGGAGACCAGCAGGCAAATGACAAAAACCCTGAAGAAACCGGAAAGCTTTGGAAAGAGTAAGGGAACATAAATGCCAAGCGGTAACAACATCACTAAATTACCAATGACCTGGTAACTGCCTATCTGAAATTGTTTAAACATAAGGAAAGGATGCAGATTTATTTTCTCTTTTGTGTAAATGCGATGTGAAACTTTATGCCACCAGCCATGGCCCGCAACTTCCCGAAACAGTAAAAAATAACCGGTCAGCGTCAACACCATAAATACATAAACAAGAAAACTCGCTTGTATACATCCCTGCAAAAAGGTTTCTTGCTTTTTCTTATAAACTGCAACTATCATTACAAGAAACATGATGCAAACGCCAAAGGCAAGACTGGCCTTACCCCGTAAGCCCGCCACCCCATATTCTCCATGATACCTTGCTTTAAAATAGAATATTGCAAGAACAAAGACCGGCAGCAGAACAGCTATCTTTTTCATTTTACTGAAGCAATATTTTTTTCAGATCGGCTTCACTGACGGTTAGCAAATTAACAGAAGGCAAACGCCGCGTAAGCGCCTTCCAATTTTTATCCGCTTCAAAAACCCTTTTGAGAATAGGCAATGCCTTATCAACTTGCTTATTATTTGCAAGAGTAATAGCGGTCCAGTATTGCATTTCCAGGTTTGCAGGCATCAATTGCATGGCGGCATTGTACTCATTCATTGCCTTCACCATATCATTTTTTTCAGTAGCAAGATCACCGTTGTTCATATGCTCGTAGGCGAGGTGAACCGTATAAAGCCGTCGCAATTCTTTAAGGGGCTCTTTACTGTCGTCTACTCGCAGGTCAACAGTTCTTTCGTCCCATGGTTTACCCTCCGATCTGCCCGGCACTACAATCAAAGCAGCTGATTGTTGACCACGAATATCGCCACCCGCCTTTTGTGCTGCTTCCAGCGCAAGCAGCATTTTTTCAGCCAGGGGCTTGCTACCACTGGATTCAAATGAGGCAGCCATAGCTTTTGAAACCTGGTCTGTCAACATCATGTTTGACTGAACAGAAAATTGGTTCCCCTGTATTTGTGTAGCAAATTGAATACAACCTTTACCGGTATGCGTTGCTACATTTCCTTTTGTGTCGATAATGGCCACTTGTCTAACCTCCCGCCCTTCATCGTCTTTTAGCAACGCGTCAAGTGCCTCCTGCGCGGTTAAGCCCCTGCGTAAAAGGTCAAGTCCCCGAATACCAAACGATTTGTTCACAAAAGACTGAGTAGCTACCGCTCCCACCCCAGCTTCGGCCCA
>DASYSW010000353.1:0-20318 GCA_036002905.1 Chitinophagaceae bacterium | reverse complement strand
TTCCCTTGCAACTTCCCAACCTTCACTGATCAATTGGATAAAAGCTCCATACTCGCCGGCGTATACCGCCATTTGCTCTTTTGTAAGCCTGCCTTCATTCCAGGCAAGATAAAAGGGGTGTCTTAGTAAATCGTATTGTTCAAAAACAGGAGAAAAAAGTCTTTGCATAACTTGAAGTTTGATAGTTAAGATTTTTTTTCAAACTTAGATTCGAAATCTTGCCTCACCAAAATTTTTTATAAGTTTTTACTGACAACGATGCCGTCATTGTGGACAAAACGATCATCCGGCTATTTGCCATTTACCGTTGGTGTCTTTTGAGTAGGAGAGACCATTGCTCATTTCGTATACCTCGACGCCATTTTTGATGGTCATTCTTTTCTCATACACGCGAATGCCATTATTTTCTTTGGTCAGATAGTTGATCAATGCAGGCAGCGTGCCCGGTATATCGTGCAACCACTGGTCATCTTCTTCTTTTACAAATGCATGGCTCATTGAGTCTATTTAAGAATGCGAATACAAAATTATGAAAGGTGCTGGCTCATCCCGAGCGCCATCGGACTGCATGACGCCTTTTAGAAGTGCTCCGTGTCTCTCTGTGGTCTCCATGCCTTTATGGTTTAAAAATAACCACGGAGACACAGAGGATGATGCAGGAAAATATGCAGACGATTCCTTTTTGCACAAGTAACTAGTGCAGCCGAAGTGTGCGACGCAAGAAAAGTTTAATAGCAGCAATCCAGCCAGTACAAAATAATCCTACAAGGTCTTCAAGACGTCGTTCATACTTCTTACTGCACCTGCGCTTTTATCGAACGCTGCTTGTTCTTCATCGTTCAGATCAAATTCAAGGATTTTTTCCCAACCATATTTGCCGATAATAACCGGGACCCCGAGACAAATATCTTTTTGTCCATACTCACCGTCGAGGCTTACACAACAGGTGAATAATTTTTTCTCATCACGAACAATAGCTTCGACCAAGGCAGCACCCGCGGCACCGGGCGCATACCATGCAGAAGTACCGATCAATTTCGTAAGCGTAGCACCACCCACCATGGTATCGGCAACAATTTGCTTTTGCTGATCGCTCGTTAAAAAATCTGTCACGGGTACACTGTTCCATGTGGCGAGACGAATGAGAGGGATCATAGTTGTATCACCATGGCCACCTACTACAACAGCATTAAGATCACCAGGGCTGCACTCAAGATGTTTGCTCAATTGATATCTGAATCTTGCACTGTCCAATGCTCCACCCATGCCGATAATGCGATTCTTTGGCAGACCAGTTGATGTCTGGGCGAGGTACGTCATTGTATCCATCGGGTTACTGATCATGATGATGATGGCATTGGGTGAATGTTTTAAAATATTCTCGCAAACATTTTTTACAATACCCGCGTTAGTACCGATCAGTTCTTCACGCGTCATGCCGGGTTTACGGGGTATGCCGGAAGTGATGACGACAACATCACTGCCTGCAGTTTTTGAATAGTCATTCGTACTGCCCGTGATCCTGGTATCGAAGCCAAGCAAGGCGGCAGTCTGCATCATGTCCTGCGCCTTGCCTTCAGCAAGACCTTCTTTGATATCTAACAACACTAATTCCGTGGCTAATTCTTTCCGTGCAATATTATCGGCACAGGTTGCACCTACTGCGCCCGCACCTACGACTGTGATTTTCATTTTATGAATTTTTATTGAGTTCTGTTCTTTTGAGGTTGCAAATGTAGAAGTTTATTGTTTTCGATGAAAATTCTCTGGTGTCCCTCTGCACTTTGCTCCGTGGCTCCGTGGTCAGAAAAAGAATTAACCACAGAGGCACAAGAGATATCGGAGGAACACGGAGAGTGTTAGAATAAGAAACCAACTTTAAATTGTAAGAACGGCCCTTCAGTTGAAGTGGCATAGGTTGCGGTTAGTGCCGCCCGGTTGAATGGGACGATAAAAAATCCGGCGCCATAGCCGTTGTGCCATGTGTTGGAAACTTCAAGGGGTTGCCAGACTCGTCCCTGGTCATAGAAGGCAAACAAACCCAGTTGACCATTGAAGAAAATGTTTTTTGTATTCGTTGCCCAGCGCAATTCATTGTTGTTATAAAAAACAGTTTTGCCTGTAAATCGTTCCCTGTCGTATCCTCTCAAATTTACATAGCCTCCCAATTTGTTAAGGTGATAAAAGTCAGCATCACCGATCAATGTAGCGCCTCCGGCCCGTGAGGCAATTGTGAATGACCTGCCAAGGGGAATATAAATGGAAAGTGTTGAAACAAAATTTTGAAAATGACGACTTGTCTCAGTAAGGTTTTGCATGTAATCCGCGGCTATTAAAAAGTCGATTCCTTTCGTAGGCAACCTGTCGTTGTTTGTTCTTACGAAACGGTAAGAAAGTTCAACGCCTCCAAAATGATTTTTGCTAAATAAAGTTGAGTCAATCGCGTGGTCGGAGGTAATGTAATGTCCCGCCCTGTTTTCCACTTTTATCCCCTGGTAAAAAACTGACACATCAAAGACCTGGTGAATAGTGACGGGCAGAGACAAACCAATGCCCCCATAAACGCGTCTTGAAAAAAGACGGTAATAATTTCTTGTGTCGGTCGTTTTCGGAGTTTCATTACCGGTCCCAAAATAGTTTTCGACGGCCCGCCAGTCATACCGGGCTTTTAGTAAGAGGTCAAAAGGTCCGACAGCGTGATTGAATTTTCCTACATAACCAAAATTGAGTGCCGTTCTCAAAAAACCATAGTTAGCACTGATTATGTGCGTGTGCATGTATTTAGGTGTACGCCAGGGCTGTGAATTATATCTTATGTTGGCGCTGATCCTCACACCGGTTTTTGTGAACAGATGCATTGGATCATCTTCAAAAACCTTGTACTCGGCAGGACCAAAAAAGGGAAGAAGAAAGAAGTCATATTTTTTTGTGTGCAGGGAGTCGAACCTGAACTTCTCTTTGTTCATAGAAATTTTTGTTCTTCCTTTTTTTTCCCTGTAAATAGAATCTGAAACATCCGGGTCAATGATCCTTACCTTGACTCCTCGTGGAGGACCGGTCACTTTGAAAATGTCGGATTTGGCAAGACTGTAGATCCTTATTTCTCTTGTTTCAGCAGGATTAAATATTTTTGAATAATAAGGTCGGTTCTTTGTCTTGCCTTCTTTGGTGATCTTGTAAATATTGATCTGGGTTGAATCATCGCTCAATCTTTTTATCTCAAAGAATTCCCTGTCGTTTGTGCCTCTCAATTCAACATGGTGAGATAAGAAGGTATAATACCTGTGAGCATAATCCTGCAGGTGATCCCTCCGTGATTTCAACTTGGCGATGATCACCGGCCCCGATATTGAAAACACCTCAGGAGGTAATTGATGAATGCCATATTCGATCACCGAATCGGTTAATTCCTTTTGCAATTGTTCTGCAACGTCTAACCAATCTTTTTCTGTCAGTTCATTTGTAAATGGACGGTCAATGACCCAACCCGGCCTGTTAAATCTTTTTACATTATGCAATTTGTAATCAAATGACTCAAGCTGTACAGCACCCATAATATTCACGGCAACCCATGGCCAGAAACCATCGAACTTTGTATAAGCCTGGTCGCGATCGCGGGGGATGGGTCTATATACATTTATTTTTCCTCCGTCGCCTGCAGAATCCCTTTCGTCAAATTTTGCCCACCGCCAGTTGTCCGGATGTCTTCCCCAATCACCAATGAACATGTCAAACAATCTTGCTTTTGCCAACGCTTTTTGGTCAATACGATTGTCGTTGTCTTCATAAATATGTTCAAACAATTTATCACTGCCGATCACATTCTTTGAATTGCCAAAGTTTTCAGCGTCTTCCTGGTTGTCATCAGGTCTTTCCTCAAACAGGTACAATTGGTTGCCATATTTTAAATTGTAATTTCCAAGTTTATCCTGCGAAGGCAAGAAAACAACTTTCGGATTTGTATGGTAAATACCCGTTGCCTGGATCATTGGTGTGATGGTGATAGCAGCGTAAGGATGACCAATGGATGCCTGGTCCTTTGCCGTGCGTGCAAGAAATGTTCCCTGGAAGTCATCGGGGAATGCGCGGCTGAAATCTTTATTGATACTTCTCAGAACATATTCCTTTCCTTCGCTGTTTTTCAAACGCAAACCCTGTGTTTGACGGCTGCCGCTTTCTTCTGTCGGTACCAGGCCACCCATAGCAGAATCTAAATAAAAGTTATTGACTCGTACGGGAGTGGCCCATTCCTTCCTGTAATGTTTGCCCAGCCAAAAATTGTGATAGCCACTTTTTTTAAATTCTATACCAGGAATTACAACGGTAGTTCCTTTAACCACAGGTGAGTCAGTTACGACTTTCGTTTGTGAATGTGCAGTGAATACCACTAAGATGAGTGTGACAAAAAGCGCACTGCCCGCAATTGATCTTGGGATATTTAATAATTTATTCTCTGAAAAAACGACGGTCATGGGTTATAATAGTAATTATAAAATCATGCCAGCATTAAGCGCGTTTTTACAGGTATACAGGAAAATACAAATTGAAAGAGTAAATGATGGTTGATGAGATTGAATTTTTTGGTTATTTAAATGTGTGGATCAGGTCCTGCATTTTCATAGATCCTTCAAAAGTGGCGAGCAGATTCCCCTTTTTGTTGTACATGGCGAGATAAGGCATAAAATGCATTTGATAAAAAGAGGGAAGAGTGTATTGAACATCTTTACCCACAATTATATTTTGAAATCTCTGCAGATCATAATTTTCATAAAACGATTTCATCAGGTCAAACGACATTATTGTCGCCATAACAATCTGTATATTCTTTAACGAGTCTATATTTTTTATGATCTCCTCGGTCTCGTGTTTGCAATGTTCACAATCGGGATTGAAAACAATGATAAGGACCGGCCTGTTTTTTTTGAGATCATTTTTTGTAAAATAACTGGCACTGTCAAGTAGCAATAATTTAAGGGGCGGAACAGTAGGAAACCGTTTATATGGAGGCAAAGTAACTTCTTCCGGTTGAGTAGCGGATGAAGATTTTTTAGTAGAATCCGATTGGGAAAAAGAAAAGAGAACGATGGACATCAAAGTGCACAGCAGAAATATCTTTTTCATACAGCAAAGAAAGGAGTTTAAAGCTAAACAATAACCCAAAATTGGTGGCCTCTGGGAGATCATAAGACGTCGTGTGATCAACTTTCGTTCTTTGCCGGTAAACGCTCAAGTCCTATCTTTGCCCGCCCGTTCTGAACCCCAGGTAAAGAGTTGTGGAAATTAGGGTAAGACGGCTTTAAAACGCAAACGAGCCCCGTGGGCTTTAAGTAAAAAGCAATTAAATGGCAACAACAGCAGACATCAGTAGGGGAATGATCATCAAACTAGATGGCAGCCTTTATACAATAGTAGAATTTGGAGAAAATAAAACGGCCCGTGCAGCGGCAAAGGTGTGGGCAAAACTAAAAGGCGTGGATAACAGCCGTACCATTGAAAAAACCTGGAACAGCGGTGACACGATATTTCCTGTACGAGTAGAAAAAAAGCCTTACCAATTCTTGTATAAAGATGACACCGGCTACAATTTTATGAACACGGAAACTTTTGAGCAGGTAAGTTTACAGGAAGAAATGGTAGACGCGCCCCAATTTTTAAAAGATGGACAGGAAGTAAGCATCTTGATCAATACAGAAACCGACCTGCCGATGAGCGTCGAGTTACCCGATAAAATTGTAGTAAAAGTTACCTATAGCGAGCCCGGTGTGCGAGGTGATACGGCTACCAGGACATTGAAGCCAGCTAAAGTGGAAACGGGTGCCATGGTGAATGTTCCTTTATTTGTCAATGAAGGTGAACTCATCCGTGTCAACACGAAAACAGGTGAATACGTAGAAAGAGTAAAATAGAACCCTGATTCACAGGATTTAAAATGCTTTTTTGGAAAGGAGAACTCTAGTGAAGCTGCTCTAAATCTGATGCAAGAGCAAGAGTTTCCACTTAATCCCAAAAAATCATTTAAATCGTGGTTCTTCCTTATCTTAGCCGCCCTGTTTAACCCCCACAATTCTTCTAAATTGAAAAACATGGATTTCAAGCAAATTCAGGAGTTGATCAAAATGATCAACAAGTCCAATATTGGCGAACTAACAGTAGAACAGAAGGACTTTAGAATTACCATAAAACAAAAAGAAGAACACGTTACGCAGGTGGTATCGGCTCCGGTGCAGACCGCCCCGGTACAGGTGGCGACCATTCAACCTCCTCCCCAACAACTGCAACAACAAGCAACTCCTGCTGCCGAAAAGCCTAAACAGCAAGCTGAATCTTCGGCTGATAATTTTGTAACGATTAAAAGCCCGATGATCGGTACTTTCTATCGTCGCTCAGGACCGGACAAACCGGCCTTTGCCGAAGTAGGCGATGACGTAACCCCCGGAAAAATTGTTTGCATCATCGAGGCCATGAAACTCTTTAATGAAATTGAAAGTGAGGTAAGCGGAAAGATCGTTAAGGTCCTGGTAGAAGATGCTTCACCGGTGGAATATGATCAACCGCTTTTCTTAGTCGAACCAGCTTAATCAATTTTAATTTTTCCCGAAGGGATGCCTTCGGCATAATTTTTAATTCTATTGATGTGTTCAAAAAAATTCTCATAGCCAATCGTGGAGAGATCGCCTTAAGGGTTATTCGTACCTGTCGCGAAATGGGTATTAAAACCGTGGCGGTTTATTCTACAGCTGATCGTGATAGCCTGCATGTGAAATTCGCTGACGAAGCAGTTTGCATCGGCAAACCGCAGAGCAGTGATTCCTATCTCAACATTGCACATATCATGGCCGCGGTTGAAATCACGAATGCAGACGCTGTTCATCCGGGTTATGGATTTCTGGCGGAGAATTCAAGGTTCGCACAGATATGCAATGAGCACGACATAAAATTTATCGGCCCTACGGCAGACATGATCAACTCCATGGGTGATAAGATCACCGCTAAGGAAACAATGATCAGAGCAGGAGTACCAGTTGTACCGGGAGGTGACGGGCTATTGCAAAGCCTGGATGAAGCAAAAAGAGTGGCCGGCGAAATGAGCTACCCTGTTATTCTGAAAGCAACGGCCGGTGGCGGTGGAAAAGGGATGCGCATCGTTTGGGAGGAAGCAGAAATGGAAAGAGCTTATAATACGGCAAAAGCGGAAGCGGCTGCTGCATTTAAGAATGATGGTATTTACATGGAGAAATTTGTGGAGGAGCCACGTCATATTGAAATACAGGTTGCAGGCGATCAATACGGAAATGTTTGCCATTTGAGTGAAAGAGATTGTTCAATTCAACGTCGTCATCAAAAATTGGTTGAAGAATCCCCCTCACCATTTATGACGGAAGAGCTTCGCTATAAGATGGGAGAGGCTGCAAAAAAAGCCGCGTCGGCCATCGACTATGAAAGCGTGGGCACAATAGAATTTTTGGTTGATAAGAATCGCAATTTTTATTTCATGGAGATGAATACACGGATCCAGGTAGAACATTGTGTTACGGAGGAAGTGATCAACTACGATCTTATCAAAGAACAAATAAAGATCGCCATGGGCGAAGAGATCTCCGGCGAAGATTATTTCCCGCAAATGCATTCCATTGAATGTCGTATTAATGCCGAAGACCCCTATAATGATTTTCGTCCTTCCCCGGGCCGAATCACTTCACTCAATCAGCCGGGAGGACATGGAGTACGGGTTGACAGTCACGCCTACGCTGGTTATGTCATTCCACCATACTATGATTCGATGATCGGTAAACTTATTACCGTGGCCCGTACAAGAAATGAGGCGATCGACACTATGTACCGCGCATTAAGCGAGTATGTGATCGAAGGCGTAAAGACAACTATTCCCTTTCATCTGCAGCTCATGAACGATGAACGTTTTCGAAGCGGCGATTTCAACACGAAATTTTTAGAAAGTTTTGAGTTAAAATAGAACAATTATTTCTGAATCCAGCAATAGAGACAAGGCATGCCTTGTCTCTATTGCTTAAGACATGCCTTGTCTCCACTACTGTTTATTTTAACAAGTCCTCATCAAACTTTCGCTTGCTATTTGCCTTCTTAGCAGGAAATGTTTTACTATGAAAAAAATATTTACACTTTCAATTTTTACGTTAGCCATTGCAATTTTTTTAACAAGTTGTGTGCGGGAGCTTCCTTTCGACGAGGGGTATTGGCTTTCAAAACAACGAGGCGAAGTAGTCTATAGTTCCTCTTCATGTCCTTACTATGTGGTACAAACAAACTTTGGGTACACCGTTGCTGCATCATTAAACAGTAAACCTTTTGTCGGTGAGGTTTTATACGGTGATTTCAATTATTATGGAGTTAAAGATATTTATAATCGTACGGAAGGAATTGTCATAAGCAGCGAAATAAAGGAGTACGGGCTCACTTACAACGGAGCGCAGGATGCACTTGATTATTATTGCTATTAAAAAAGAAGTTGTCTCAAAAAGTCAATTAGCCGGAAAGACGGTAAGTCGGAAAGACGATTGCGATTGCATATCAATATTTACCGTCTTCCCGCCTTCCCGGCTATTTTGTAAAAGCTTCTTTTGAGACAGCCTCTCTTTATTCTCTTCCGATTAAATAGTTTTTCTGCATCGATACCTGCAATCCATCTTGTACTTCTGGCAATCGTATTTTGGTTTTTGTTCGACTTTTTGAGTCGTCGTCGTCTTCGGCTTTTTTGTAAAACTTATTGGAATACCCAGCGTAGCTCCCCAACCTGATAATTTCGAATTCAACATTGTCGTTGTCGTTTTGCCACCAACTTCTGAAGTAAAACTTGTTGCATTGTCGCCGAGACCTTTAAAGTAATTCACGTTTAAGGTAAAAAGTCTTTTTTCGTTTTTTGCAAACTCAAAAGCCATCCCGGTAAGTAGTGCAGTCTTATTATTTCCGGCGTTGTAGGTGTAATTAATTTGGCTACCGGCCGAGTTGACCACAAGGTCCTCTGTTCTTGTTGGCATGAATCCAACACCTGCTGAAGGCTGCAGTCTAAGATACCATCCTTTGTCCTGCGATTTTGTTTTTTCTGCAGTGCTCGATTTTTTGGAGCCACAACCGGAATAAGAACGACTGCATCCGGATGAATAATAACTGTGATTGCTTGTCATTGTTTCCGTTGTCTTTGAAGCCGTATTCGCGGCAGTTTGTTTTTTAAAAAAGATCGGTTTGCTGGTGTATTGCAAACCTGCCTGGAATTGTGCCAGCGTGTTGCCCATCGAAGCACTGTACTCCGTCATACCTGTCTCAGGATTGGTAAAATCATAACTAACTAAAGAACGGCTGGTCGCTATGCCAGCAAAGGGACCAAAGCCATTCTTGAATTTGTAATCAGCCCGAAGACCAAACTTTGGCTGCATTTGGGTCAGCGGCGAAAAATAGGAGAGATTGTTGTAGCTGATTTTTGTGTTTGAATTTTCGAAACCCGCCTGGGGAAGAATGGTGAGTTGTGAGTTTGCTGTCAATGTAATCCCAGCAAACACCGCAATTAGAACTGGGCATCTCATAACTTAAGGTTTTTAGGTGTACGGTAATTTAAGTTATTTCCCCGACAGGAAAAATTGAACTTTATGAGCGGCATTTACTGGGGACAGGTGCCACAGAGCGGAAAAATAATTTTTTATGTAAGGAGGACGCAACAATGGAAATACCCCGGAAGAAACCGGGGTATGATACCAAAACCAACTATTAACACAACCAATTCCTACAGGTGGACATCACACTATCTTTCGTTAATTATTTAAAGCGCCATTATCAATCCAGCATATGATGGTGTTTTTTTGCGCGGTTGTTATACTTCCATTCTTTGGCATTAACCCGGACAAGATTGCCGAACGTATATCTGTATGTGCATTAGAGATTGCAGAATAAGTGAGCAATGCGCCAGGGCCGTTGATGCTTCCTGTACCGTGACAGCTTGAACCCGTTGCACATTTTGTTTGTATAATTGGATTTACATCGACAGAAAAGGATTTCGGTACATTGCTGCAATCTATGGAACCACCACCGTTGCTCTCTGTACTCACTTTAGTGTCGGTTGATTTACTGCACGCGAACAAAACACCTGCAATAATAAGAACTACTCCGATTTTTTTTGAAAGCCTGAATTTTAGTTTCTCGTTTTCCATTTAGTTGATCTGATTTTTTTGTTGAAGTGATTAATATCTACATATATCGATAAACCTTTTTTTGAGGTTGTTTAAATGGTTTGTTAAAACGTCGGGCATTTCAGCCATGAATTGTTTTTGAACTGATAAATCAAGCCTAGCGTATGGCTCATGTAGCTATCTCGTCGTGCGGCGTTTGCCGCTTTACTAAAGCCATCCAAATAATCAGTGGATGTAAATCTGTAAGAGGTTTCAGCATTTATTGAAATCCTTGATGAAATGGGATAACGAATTCCAATTCCTATTGGCAAAACCGGGATCAATATTGGCAACGGGTGCTGCTGGTCAGCTGCCAATCCTGAGAGAGTGTTTGCTTCTGAACTAAAGTATTCTGCATTAAATCGACTCCACTCGCGTCTTACATTTATAAGACTAAATCCTAACCCGGCAAATAAATAGGGAGATAAACCGGAAGATCGTCTCGACAGGTTATTTCCAAAAATATCTGCCACGAGTAATTCTGATACTTCAAATACGCGCGATTTAAAATTTAAATTTCGCTGTTGCCGGTAGCCAGGTGATGAATACTTTGCATCGTCACCCTTTAATCTCCCCAAGGCAAGGCTTGTTCGCAAAGAAAATACGGTGTTAAGGATCCTGTTTACGAATAAATTTAATTCGGGCTTCAATGTTTTGTATGAGCCAAGTGGTGAAGGTGTCAGATCTCCCTGGTATACGAACGCCCCGGCATTTACCCCTAGCTCAAATTTTGGAAAATCAGATTGACAGGAGGCTAGCAAATGAATACCGAGGCATAAACAGAATAAGGCACACTTCACCATGATAGCTTGAATTGGTTTAGATTTTAAGCAGGAAATTTTATTACGATAAATCACTTAGCAATTCACAGGCTGGATGTTATAAAAACCAGAAAGGAAAAATGGGGTAGAGTTAAATGCAATAGAGAATTAATTGACCCTATGACAAAACCTTTTTGTAAAAGTTTAGTTGGACCGTTTAAAAATTTTCAGGGCAAGGAGCTTAACATTTTTTTTATTTGTTTACATTGAGATCGAAAATTTATTTTCGCCTTACAAACTGGTGCATGAAAAATTTCTTCCTGGTGGCGACGCTGTTTTTTTCTGTTCCTGCGATGGCCCAATCCATAAAAGGGCTTCATCAGAGAGCTGTTCTTGTTGATACGCATAACGATGTTCTTTCTTCGTCAGTACTCGAAGGAAAAGATATCTCTCACCGACTGGCGACGGGGCAAAGTGATTTTGAACGATGGAAGGAGGGAGGATTAGATGTTCAGTTTTTTTCAATATGGACCGACAGAACCCCCAGGAATAAAGAAGGCTTTTTCAAAGATGCGAACCAGGAGATCGATTCATTGGAGATAATTGCTTTACGCAATCCTTCCAGGATGGTGCTCGCTACAAACTACAGACAAGTCAAAAAAGGAGTCAGGCAAAAAAAGTTAGTTGGACTCATCGGTGTGGAAGGGGGTCACATGATAGAAGACGATCTGAAAAAGTTGGACAGCCTGCAAAGACGCGGTATGAGATACATGACGTTGACATGGAATAATAGTACGTCGTGGGCAACAAGTGCAATGGATGAAACGCAACATCCCGACAGTTTGCCACATAGGGGTCTTACAGAATTTGGTAAGCGGGTTGTCCGGAAAATGAATGAACTGGGGGTGATCGTTGATCTTTCTCATACGGGAGAACGAACATTTTATGACGCCATTGCGACTACTACAAAACCCGTTTTGCTTTCCCATAGTTCGGTTTGGAATATTTGCCCGGTTTTTAGAAATGTAAAAGATGACCAGATCAAAGCCGTTGCAAAAAATGGAGGAGTGATATGCATTAATTTTTATTCCGGATTTCTCGACAGCAATTTTGCAAAAAAAATGGATCGGTTAGAGGGCACTGAAGGGAAGCGGATCAAAGACTCAATTGGACGCAATGTTGATGCTGCAAAACTGAACGAGATCTGGGCAAAATATTTCTCAAAGGAATTGGAGCCTTATCGACCCTCAATTTCTAAATTGGTTGATCACATTGATTACATCGTAAAATTAGTGGGCGATGATTATGTAGGCATCGGTTCTGATTTCGACGGCGTATCTTCTGTGCCTGTAGGGATGGATGATGTTACCAGGTATCCACTCGTTACCCAAGAATTAAAACGGAGAGGCTATTCAAATAAATCGATCAAAAAAATTCTCGGGGGAAATGTGATGCGTGTTATGAAAGCAAATTTTAAATAAGGCACAAGGTCAGGGATCAAGGCACAAGTGTTTTTTGCACCTTGATCCTTGTGCCTTGTATCCTGTTCCTATCTTAGAAAAAGAATTTCCCTGTACTTTGGCAAATACCATTCACGGTCATCTACAAGTAATTCGAGTTTGTCCACGTGATAGCGGATGTCGTCAAAAAACTTTTCTTTTACCTGGCTGCAATAGGCAATTGCGCGGGTTCTTGTATTTGTGATATTGTTACATTCCTTTCTCGCCTGGATCATTTGTTCTACGAGCTCACTTGTCTTGCTGATGTGTTCCGAGATTTTTTCAAGAATATGTTTTTGATTGCAGTAAGCTGATTCGGCTGATCCCGCTTCTTTTAATCCCCGGATATTGCCGGCCAATAAATTTTGATAGCGGATGGCTGCAGGCAAAACATGACTCGTCGCCAGCTCACCCATAATGCGTCCTTCGATCTGCACTTTTTTAATATATTTCTCTAATTCGATCTCATGGCGTGCTTCCAATTCCGCATGAGTATAGATATTGTTTTGCTCAAACAACTTCTTTGCCTTTGCAGTCACCATAAAGTCGAGGGCGAGGGGCGTTGTTTTTACGTTTGGCAATCCCCTCTTTTCAGCTTCCTTTTCCCATTCGTCGCTGTAATTGTTTCCCTCAAACAGAACTTTCTCACTTGAAACAATGTATTGACGAATGATGTGCATAATAGCGATTTCTTTCTTTTCGCCTTTGTCAATTAATGCGTCTACATCATTCTTAAACTTCGTCAGCGTTTCTGCTACGATAGTGTTTAATGCCGTCATCGCGTTGGCGCAGTTGGCTGAAGAACCGACAGCCCGAAATTCAAATTTATTTCCCGTAAATGCAAAGGGAGAAGTCCGGTTACGGTCCGTATTATCCATTAATAACTCAGGGATGCTTTTGTGAATGTCAATCTTAAGCATGCTTTCGTCCTGTTCATCCATCTTTTCCGATACTCTTTTCTTCACGTCTTCCAAAACTTTGAAGAGATACTCCCCGATGAAGACGGAAATGATCGCTGGTGGTGCTTCATTGGCTCCGAGGCGATGGTCATTTGGAGCAGAGGCGATAGAAGCTCTCAACACATCCGCATAATCATGCACAGCCTTTATCGTGTTCACAAAGAAAGTGAGGAACATGAGATTGGTCTTTGGCGTCTTGCCCGGGGCTAACAGGTTCACACCTGTGTCTGTCGCCATGCTCCAGTTGTTGTGTTTGCCACTGCCATTAATACCTGCAAATGGTTTTTCATGAAGGAGCACTCTTAATTTATGACGGCTGGCCACACGGCTCATCACATCCATGAGCAAAGTGTTGTGATCGACAGCAAGGTTTACTTCTTCAAAAATGGGCGCACATTCAAATTGAGCGGGCGCTACTTCGTTGTGCCGTGTGCGTAATGGAATACCCAATTTGTATGCTTCCTCTTCATAGTCTCTCATGAAGGCATACACTCTTTCAGGTATTGAACCAAAATAATGATCCTCCAATTGCTGCCCTTTTGCAGAGCCATGACCGAAGACTGTTCTGCCACAAAGAACGAGATCAGGCCGGGCATTGTGTAAGCCTTCGTCAATGACAAAATATTCCTGTTCCCAACCAAGAGTCGCCGTCACTTTTGTAATGTTCTTGTCAAAATAATTGCAAACATCAACGGCTGCCCTGTTTAATGCTTCGAGTGCCTTTAGCAAGGGAGCCTTGTAGTCTAGCGATTCACCAGTGTACGAAACGAAGATGGTGGGAATGCAAAGAGTTTTTCCCTGCCCGATCTCCATAATAAACGGGGGCGATGAAGGATCCCACGCCGTATACCCACGGGCTTCAAATGTAGCGCGTAACCCACCGCTCGGAAAGGATGAGGCGTCTGGTTCCTGTTGTATCAACGCATCACCCTCAAATTGTTCAATAGGTGTGCCGTCGCTTTTTATCGTAAAAAATGAATCGTGCTTTTCTGCAGTTGTGCCTGTCAAAGGCTGAAACCAGTGTGTGAAGTGCGTAACTCCTTTGGATTCGGCCCATGCACGTATCCCATTTGCGATTTGGTGTCCCATCGCTCTGTCGATCTTTTGAGCCGCCTTTATCGAAGAAACAAGGCTCTTAAATGCTTCATCACTCAAAAATTGCCTGGCGGTCCTTAGTGTAAAAACATTTTCGCTAAAGATGGCTGTGATCTTTGCTGATCCTTCCACATTTGACTCCTGGCTCGTACTCAGGTTATTAATGGCATTAAATCGAAGTGACATAACGGTTGTATTTTTTTAAGGCTTTAAAAGTATAGAAAAATTAAAAAGGGCAAGCTCAGACTTACCCTTTATTATAATAATTGTGCAAAATAATATTTAAGCCACTTTCACGTCTTCTTCCAATACCGCTAGCTCTACATTTGCTGATTTAACTGTTGTTACAATTCTTGCTGCAACTTTATATGGATCTGCGGCGCTGTTGGGACGGCGGTCTTCTAGTCTTCCTCTCCAACCTCTTTCAATGGTACTGATGGGAATTCTGATGGAAGCTCCACGGTCAGAAATGCCATACGTGAATTCATGAATGGCAGCTGTTTCGTGTTTACCTGTCAGGCGCAAATGATTGTCTGGTCCATACACTTCAATGTGCTCTTTTATTACTGGTCTGAATGCTTCGCATATTTTTTCAAATGTTTCGCGATTACCTGCTTCTCTCATCACCCCATTTGAAAAGTTAGCATGCATACCGCTACCGTTCCAGTCCAGGTTGCCTAAAGGTTTGCAATGCCAGTTTACAGCCACACCATATTTTTCGCCAATTCTTTCGAGAAGATAACGGGCTACCCAAATTTCATCGCCGGCCTGTTTGGCACCTTTCGCAAAAATTTGAAACTCCCACTGACCGGTTGCTACTTCAGCATTTATGCCTTCTACATTAAGACCCGCATCGAGACATGCGTCAAGGTGTTCTTCAACAATCGCCCGTCCATAAGCATTTTTTGCTCCAACAGAACAATAGTATGGACCCTGGGGCCTGGGAAAACCGCCTTCGGGAAAGCCAATTGGGCGGTCAGTGTCCGGATTCCATAAAAAGTATTCTTGTTCGAATCCGAACCAGAAGTCGTTGTCGTCATCTTCAATCGTTGCCCTGCCATTTGATTCATGTGGAGTTCCGTCGGGATTCAAAACCTCGCACATCACCAGGTATGCATTCTTTCTCTGGGGGTCATTTGTTACGAAAACGGGTTTTAAAAGGCAGTCGGATGAACCTCCCGGCGCTTGTTCAGTAGACGAGCCATCAAAGGACCACATCGGAGTGTTTTCCAGTGTGCCATCATAATCCTTTTCAATTTTTGTTTTGCTCCTCAGACTCTGGGTAGGTTTGTAGCCGTCAAGCCAAATGTATTCGAGTTTTGATACTGACATAAGTTTTTAAATTTTATTGTGGCGAATTTGTACTGCAAAAAAAGCGGATAGTCTAAAATTTTCCAACTTTTTTTTAAGATAAGTGGAGTTTTCTAGTGAAATGTGGAAAAAATATGAAAAATTTCTGGCTGAATAGTGAAATTACGCCTTGGTTTGGCCAGTTTTAACAATATTATTTTTAATATTAATATTGTTGAAGATCGTCTTGTTTATCTTTTGCCAGTTTATCCGGCAAAAGAGCGGGGTGAGAAGAAAGGGTAGAATAATACTCCTGTAGCGAACAATAGCCCCAATGTTATTAACTGAATAACCGATAGTTATCAACACAGAAAATGAAAGAAACAGGCAGAAGCAAATAAAGATCGTGGGCTGGCTCTGGTTATTTTTCTTGTTAGGGAAGAAAAGAAATACGAGGAACAATAACAATAGCAGGTCGGTCTCGGTGGCTGCTGCCAGTGACAAAATATGTCGCACATCTGACGGGTATGGTCTAAGTATGGATAGACTAAGTGTTTGCGGCATGTTAAGTACGAAACTGGTAAAAGTTGGTTCCAATTCTTTCATAGGTACCGATGAATTTCCGTGTAGCGATACAAACTCTTTTTGCTTGGTCACTACAACCTGGGGGAAGTCCAGGTTGCTGTTTATGTATTTCGCGGTAAAAAAGAAGATCACGAAAAAAATATAACAGATCCCAAAGACTGTCAACGGCTTTCTGAAAAATTTGAAAGCAAAAAGCCAGGCTACCAGCGCCGGTATAAGAATTATGATCAGAAAATTGCGGAACACTAAAACGAGCAATAATCCAAGAATGATAAAGAGAATATTTGCCAGTGAAAATGATTTCTTTTTGAAGCCGAGGTAGAGATTAAAGATGACTAAGCTAAAACCTAAGAATATAAGCCCTTCTTTATGCAATCCACTTGTCCAGTAAAGGAAGGAAGGAACCAGGAAAATTGAGACAAGCAATTGCCATTTTTTACCGGGATAAACGTCATCCATCACCCGGTATATAGCAATTGGACCAAACATGCTGATGAAGGAGTAAAAAATGACGTTTGTATAATAGTTGCCAAAACTGAAAATATTGAAGACTGAAAGTATTTTAATAAAAGAATTACCCTTCAGATCATTCCAATACGAATCTTCGGTTCCGAAGAATTTGAATACACCACCGGAATACGGGTCGTGGAAAAGGTTGACCATGTATTCGGAAGGATCCTGAAACAACAATTTATATTCCTGGATGCTGCTGTAATGGTAACTCCACGTATCCACCATTTGAGCATGGTTGCCATAGTAAATTCCAACCCAACCATAAAAGATCCCTGCCATTACTTTTAGGAGGAAGATGATCACGAGTTGGGGTTTGCTTAACCCCGAGCGGGTAAAAAATGTAGTTCTCGTTGCAAGCCAGGCAAACAATATGAGATAAACGGCAAATAGCAGGTATTCCAAGCAATAGTATTTAGTTCACAAAATAGAAAAAGAGCGTGGATAAATAACAAATAAATAAATACAGAACGGGTTAATTATTCTATCGCATCTGGTCACTTTATTTATTTTTGCGCCATGGAAATAACGGCTAAAACTGCTCAACAGTTGCGACTGACCGAAGAGGAATTCGAATTAATAAAACAAAAATTGGGGCGCACACCCAATTTTAATGAGCTCTGTGCCTTCTCGGGCATGTGGAGTGAACACTGCAGTTATAAGAATTCAATTAAGTGGTTGAAAACTCTTCCACGAGAAGGGGATCGCATGCTGGTGAAAGCAGGCGAAGAGAACGCTGGCCTGATGGACATTGGAGATAACCTCGGTGTTGTTTTCAAAATTGAATCCCACAACCATCCTTCCGCGATTGAGCCATTCCAGGGCGCGGCGACAGGTGTCGGTGGAATTCATCGTGATATTTTTACGATGGGAGCAAGGCCCATTGCTTCGCTGAACTCGCTCCGGTTTGGAAATTTGGAAGAAGATAAAACACAACACTTGCTGGCAGGAGTAGTACATGGCATTGGTCATTATGGAAATTGTTTGGGAATACCGACAGTGGGGGGTGAAATTTATTTTGACGAATGTTATCATACGAACCCATTGGTCAATGCGATGAGTGTGGGTATAGTAAAGACCAGTGAAACCGTTTCTGCTACGGCCAGGGGTGAAGGCAACCCCGTTCTTTTTGTAGGAAGCGCAACGGGCAAGGATGGAATTGGAGGTGCGTCATTTGCCTCGGCAGATATCACGGCAGAAAGTGTGGAAGAATTACCTGCGGTCCAGGTTGGCGATCCCTTCCAGGAAAAAAAATTGCTGGAAGCATGTCTTGAAGTTATTCAAACAGGTGCCGTAATTGGAATGCAGGATATGGGCGCAGCCGGGATCATTTGTTCAACATCAGAAATGAGCGCCAAAGGCGAAGTGGGGATGCGAATTGACCTTGATAAAGTCCCGACGAGACAAAAAAATATGAAAGCCTGGGAATTGTTGCTTAGCGAGAGCCAGGAGCGTATGTTGCTTGTTGTTCAAAAAGGAAGAGAAAGAGAAGTCACAAAAATTTTTGAAAAGTGGGATCTTCCCTGCTCAGTGATTGGTGAAGTAACCACAGACGGTCTTCTTCAATTTTTTATGAATGGCGAACTCGAAGCGGCGATTCCTGCGCGGGAGCTCGTGCTCGGTGGTGGAGCTCCACAATACGATCGTGAATACCGGGAACCAAAATATTTCCAGGAAATAAAAAAGTTTGATCCTTCATCTGTTGCGGTTCCAAAAGATCTGAAAGCAATTGCCGAAGCATTGATCGGAATTCCATCCATTGCTTCGAAGCGATGGATCTTCGTACAATATGATAGTACAGTTGGTACGGTTAATTCTTCAACCAATGCACCTTCGGATGCATCAGTTGTTGTAATAAAGGGTACCAAGAAAGCGCTTGCGATAACTACTGATTGCAACAGCCGTTATGTCTTTGCTGATCCATATAAAGGTGCAATGATAGCTGTAAGCGAAGCTGCCAGAAATATAGTGTGCAGCGGGGGTCAGCCGCTTGGCGTAACCAATTGTCTCAATTTTGGAAACCCGTATGATCCTGAGGTATATTACCAGTTTGTAAATGCCATCAAAGGAATGGGTGAGGCTTGCCGCAGGTTTGACACGCCTGTTACCGGCGGAAACGTAAGTTTTTATAACCAGAATCCTGAAGGCCCTGTTTATCCTACACCAACAATCGGAATGGTTGGGTTAATAGAGAACGTGAAGAGCAAAATGACGCTGGACTTTAAGGAAGAAGGTGACGTGATTTATTTACTGGGTAACATCACTGATGATATCAACTGTTCGGAATATCTTCATAAAGTTTGTAAGGTTGAATTTTCTCCTGCTCCTTATTTCGATCTTGAGGAAGAGTACAAACTTCAAAGGAAATTGTCTGAGTTGATCTCAAAACAATTTGTCCGCTCCGCGCATGACGTAAGTGAAGGAGGATTGTTCGTTACATTGTGCGAAGCCGGCTTCAATTGCGAATTGGGATTTTCAATCCAGACAAAGAGCACGGTCAGAAAGGATGCCTTTTTATTCGGAGAAGGACAGAGCAGGGTTGCTGTGACCGTAACCATTGATAAGGTGAAGGAATTTGAAAACTTCCTGCAGGATTTCCCTTGCGAAAAAATTGGTGTAGTGTCAACCGGTGAAATCGTGGTCAATGGAGATTTTTGGGGAACGATTGATTGGTGGAAAGAAAAATATGACACAGCAATAGAAAATTACCTGTCAAAAGAAGAAGCCGGTTCTGCACTTGCTGCGATTTAGGGCTGCTCAATCTCAATTCATTCATGGATCAAAATTCAAAGATCATTGTTACAGGTGCTGCAGGATTTATTGGCAGCTATATGGTAGGTTATCTCAACCGGAAGGGATATAACAATATTATAATTGTCGATGCGTTCTCGGACTTGCGGAAAAAATCAAATTACAGGAATAAGAGAATAGCAGATTTTGTTGAGCGGGACAGGTTTATTGAGTGGATATATCATGAACCTTTCAAAATAGACTTTGTTTTTCATCTCGGTGCCAGGACAGATACAACCGAATTCGATTACTCTATCCATGAAAAATGGAACGTTGAGTACTCAAAAAAGGTGTGGGAGTACTGTATGGAAAAAAACGTTCCCCTTATTTACGCTTCTTCCGCGGCCACTTATGGTGACGGAGAACTGGGTTACAAGGATGATCATGATATCGTCGGGGAACTGAAGCCATTGAATCCTTATGGCGTTTCGAAAAATGAATTTGATAAGTGGGCCCTTGAACAGGACAAGCAGCCTCCCTTCTGGGCCGGATTAAAATTCTTCAATGTGTATGGTCCAAATGAATACCATAAGGGAAGAATGGCGAGTGTGATGTTTCATTCGTATAACCAGATCAGGGAAACGGGAAAAGTAAAATTATTCCGTTCTCACAAACCGCAATTCAAGGATGGAG
>DASYSW010000352.1:0-14556 GCA_036002905.1 Chitinophagaceae bacterium | reverse complement strand
ATTTATAAGAGGGCTGATGTACAATTTGTATACATTCGATTGCCCGTCTGTAAGAGGTTCTGTGACTTTCCTGTTCCACGATAGCCACTCCGTTTTTTCAGTCGGCTGCCATCTTGCGTTCAATGTCTTTAATGCATTGTGATCAATGCGCGAAAGGAGAAATTCCTTCACAGTATTTTTTTTCTGAAATGCCATTTTCAGAGAGGCGTCCCAGGGGGTAGTATTAAATGTATACAAACGGGCCGTGGTGCACTTTTCATTTACATCTTTCAACATCCATGCATAGTAGATCGCTTTGTATGAAAGTTGAGATAAATAGGTTGGCAGCTGCGCATCACCAGTCATCTCATCATTGTAAAGAACTGGCAAAGCACCAGGCCCGCTCACAAATCTTCCTTCCCATTCAATTTCAATAATACCATCGAGCAACAGAGCTGCTATGGTCTCGTTGACCTTCGGGTCTTGGGGAAGCATCAGGTAGTGAGGTAATTTGTTGCTTTGCTGCAAATGAAAATATAAGAGGGCAACCTGCTGATACGCCACCCGGTATGAAGACTTTTGAGTTGAGATGATCGGCTCAAAAACACCATACACTTCCGATTCATCTGGCAAAGAAGCCACTGATTCTTTTTTGCTATTATCAAGCCGGCTCCATTCAGTTAGTTTATAGCCTTGCCCCTGCCTGAATTTTTTTTCAAGTAATGATTGGAATTTCATACTTCAGTGTTACTCAAGCGGCAACAATTGTTCGCGCTGCAGCTGCATTTATTTTGCCTGCATTCCCGCAATTGTTTGTTTCAACGCCCATAGTTGAGCAGCATACGCCGAGTGATCATCATAACGCTTACCTGGTTTTGTTTTGCCGCAATCACTAGCCACGCATGGTTTTGTTTTGCCGCACCCGCTGGGAGCTACACATCCGGGGGGAGGCTTGGTATCACCGCATTTACTGGGCGCTATACAGGTGTCACCGCCTGCCATTAAATGCAATTCTGGATTTTCTGCTGAATGGATAGAAACCATCAGGTCTGTGATCTTAAAATTTTTCATGTGCGGTCAATTTAGACGTTAAAGAAGGGTTTCATGGGTTGACACAAATTAACGGTCATTGACTTTGCGGTTTTCAGAGGGAAAACTCGGAAAGCATTGAGATGAAAAAGGGGAACGGGAAAATTTACAAAGGATCGATAAGCACTATCCAAATCTAGCAGATAGGGACGATAATTCCATAGAATTCTGCAATAATTTTAGTAAGTTATTTCAATCTCAGCCCCAACTGCTAATTTTAATCTTGAATATGCGGAGAGGCTTAGCCGGTAGTGAACCGGTGCAACGGGAGCTTCGGCAATTACCGGCAACAACTTCAGCTTCATAAAATATTGAAATGTCAAACAAAAAAAGGCTGCATATTACGAAGAGTCTTTTTTTAATCTTGATCGGCTTACTCACGACTGCAATCGGCCAGGCACAAGCCAATGAAGAACTGAATAAGCAGGCCCTGTTACGGGATCTTTCCGTAACAAAGGAAGACAGCACAAGAGTCGATATCCTCAGGGAATTAGCCGAATACTACATTGGCCTTGACACAGATTCTTCACTTTTACTTGCAAAAGAAGCATTTGATCTTTCGAATGAGATTGAGTATGATTTCGGAAAGGTAATTTCTCTTTTCACGATGGGAAAAGTATTCGCTTACATCGGTAACTACAACAGGGGACTGGCTTTGTACCTTCAGTCGCTTAAATTGAGTGAAAAGATAAAAAATCCCACATGGATCGCCTACAATTTATTGTATATCGGCCAGCTATATAATGACCAGGGAGATGGTGAGCAGGCCCTTCGTTATTTCTTTAAATGCAGGCAGATCGTTGAAAGAAATGGATTAAATACAACGTTGGCCAGCCTTTTACTGCGGATCGGACAGGTATATGAAAATATGGGCAAATTGGATTCTGCCGGATTTTATTTTCGGAAAAGTTATGTGTTGGTTCAGAAATACAGTGATGATTACTGGATAGGAAAGATACAGTATTCATTGGGAGAGCTTGGCTTCAAGACGGGTGATTTGAAAGGATCAATGGAATTTTACAAACAGAGTATGGCTTCTTCGCAAAACGTGGAAGACTACATTCCCTTTTGCAACGCCGGAATGGGTATCGCGAATCTTTACAATAAACTTGGTAACACCGACTCAGCGATCTTTTATGCAAGACAATCGCTGACGACAGCAAGAAAGGCCGGCTTCCTGCCGCAACAACTAGATGCATCTGATTTTTTTGTACAGTACTTCAAAAGCAAAAAAATATTTGATAGTGCCTTTTCTTACCAGGAAATTTCATCGGCCTTAAAGGACTCATTGATCAGCAGGGAAAAAATGAGAGAATTTCAGAAGATCTCTTTTTCAGAACAGGTCCGGCAGATGGAAATTGAGCAGGAAAAAGCACAGTATAGAAGCAGGGTGAAAGTGTTCATTCTCCTGGGCGGTATGCTTGCATTTCTTGTAGTAGCTGCCGTGATGTGGCGCAATGTCCGGCTTAAACAAAAGGCAAATAAATTACTTACTGCCCAAAAACTCGAAATAGAAAAACAGCGGGGCCGGATCGAGGAATCATACCAGGAATTAAAAGCGGCTCAAAAACAACTGATTCAAAGTGAGAAGATGGCTTCACTTGGAGAACTCACTGCGGGCATCGCGCATGAAATTCAAAACCCACTGAATTTTGTCAATAACTTTTCCGAGGTTAATGTCGAACTCCTTGCAGAAATGACACAGGAAATTGAAAAAGGAAATTTTGGTGAAGCAAAAAGCCTTGCAAACGACGTCATAGAAAATCATCACAAAATAAACCAACATGGCAAGCGAGCGGATTCGATTGTAAAGGGAATGCTTCAGCATACAAGGGCCAGCACCGGCCAAAAAGAACTCACCGATATAAATATTTTAGCTGATGAATATTTGCGACTGGCGTATCACGGACTCCGCGCAAAGGATAAATCCTTCAATGCAACGTTTAAATCGCATTTAGATCATACAATTGGAAAGATAAACGTAGTGCCGCAGGATATTGGCCGTGTTATTCTCAACCTGGTTAATAATGCATTTTACGCAGTCACTGAAAAACAGCGACAGAATATAAGCGGCTATGAGCCGACTGTGACTTTGATTGTAAAAAAAGTTGCCGGTAAAATAGAAATTATTGTAAGCGACAATGGCAACGGAGTTCCCCAAAAAGTATTGGATAAGATCTTTCAACCATTCTTTACAACCAAGCCAACAGGGCAGGGGACAGGATTGGGATTGTCATTGAGCTATGACATAATCAAGGCTCATGGTGGAGAAATAAAAATAGAAACGAAGGAAGGGGAGGGAAGTGAGTTTATTATTCAATTGCCACAGGGATAAACGGGTTTTATTTAAATTTGTGTTTCGAATTCGAGCCCACGTGAACTACTTTCCTATTGTATTGCAAACAAATCTTTCGAACCATGAAGATCACTTATCCATTGATCGCGACACTGGGGTTCCATTTAAGTTGCAGTCCGATCTTTGCGCAAACAGCAAAAAGTTCCGGCACAGGATTATTCGATAACGATTCGGTGCTGAAAATAACTTTAAGCGGCGATCTCCGCGATCTTATGACCGACAGGGCTGAGAACCCTCAAAATCATCCCGTCAGCATTTCCTACATGGAAGGAAATGGCAAAGAACATTCTGTAAATGCACAAGCAAGAACAAGGGGGCATTTTCGCCGGACAATGGGAAATTGTACATACCCTCCCTTGTTGCTTCAATTTGCAAAAGATGATCCCGTTTTGTCGTCCATATTCAGGGAGCAGGATAAATTGAAATTGGTCATGCCGTGTGTGGGGGACGACTATGTGATACGGGAATGGATGATCTACAGAATTTATAACCTGGTCACACCAAAAAGCTTTAGAGCAAGACTCGTATCCGTGGAGCTGTATGACACAAAAAAGAAAAAATCTACTTCTCCTTTTTACGGCGTCTTATTAGAAGAGGAAGGACAAATGGCAAAGAGAAACGAAGATGTTTTGATAAAGCGAGAGCTACGACCGGAACAAACGGACTCACTTTCATTTTTGAAAATGGCGGTGTTTGAATATTTGATTGGAAATACAGATTGGTCGGTGCAATACCAAAATATAAAATTGGTCGCCCGTGACTCCACGGTCACCCCTACGACTGTGCCCTATGACTTTGATCATGCTGGCCTGGTAAACCCGCCCTATGCCAAACCTGCCGAAGAATTGCGGATGAATTCTGTACGTGACCGCCGTTACCGCGGATACTGTATGCCGGATATGTCAAAGTTTGACGCTGTGACAGCGTTGTATAACAAATTAAAACCGGACATCTACAAACTTTATACTGACTGCACTTTGCTTGACCAGAAATACGTGAAATCTACTCTCAAATACCTGGACGAATTTTATGAAACCATAAACGACCCCTCAAAACTGAAAAAAGAATTTGGTTACCCGTGCGACAAAAACGGCACCGGCAACGTGGTGATAAGGGGTTTGCGAGGGGAGGCAGATGAAAGCCAGTAACGATGGCTACATTTTTCGTGCCTGTTGAATAAAAAGAGTTTTTACCTGGTTACTATTGTTGATCGTCTTATAAAAATCGTCAAGGTATTCAATGATATTCTTCCTGGTTTTCTCCGGCAGCAGGTCAAAGTTATTAACCAGTGAGTATATTGGTTCCTTCTGTTTGTTGAAGATCGCGATTGCCTCATTCAATTCTGCTTCACTTCTCGCATAGCCGCGATAGAGTCGCTGACGAACATTTTCAATGTCGAGTCCTTCATTCGGTACTGCGTAGTATGCGTCCACGATCCCCGCATAATCGAAATCATAAGGAACAACAATGGGCCGCGCGGTTGAATCTTTTGCGGGCTGTATCAAAATAATATTGTGGTTTGCAGAAACCCCAAAATCAGTGTTCCCGATCATGTATTGAAAAATTGCAACAATGGTCATCTGGTTACGGTTTGTGTATTCAGAATGTGACCTTGTATTCTTTAATTCTGTGCACTCGTTTCGTTTTGCCATTGCCTTGTCACTTTCAATTAGAAAGGCATGCCCTACATAGGGTTTTTTCTTTGGATTTGCATCTGCATAGCTGAGATTCATTAACCGGACGCGAAAACTTTTATCTGTGATCAGGTTATACATTTTATAAACCAGGTATTCCTTGAGCAATAGCTGGTCGCTGTTGTTATTTTCATAACATGTGCAGACCATCTTCAAAGAACCGAGGGGATATAATTTTGGAGAGGTGGTATTATGAAAATTCAATTTAACCGGGGGCATATAGCAAATTTCTTTTCGTATATGGCCTCTCGCAATTGCGCGAATTTGTTCGGAAATGGTACTGTCTCCCATTTTGCAGGAAAAAGTAGCCGGAAAATATTCAGGCTTTGAGCTCGTTTTGATCAGCTTGCCAAAATCCAGGGTCAGGCTGGCATCCAGGACAGCGTCATCCTCAAAAAATTTCACCGCGTCGATCACCTGCGCGCGAACCGGGGTGACCATGCTTGCCTGGAACAATATGGCTGCTATTGCTAAATATTTTTTCATGGTTCGATGAATAAATAAATAAATAAAGGTCAGTCGTCTTTTTTATGCTTGTGGTTATGATCGTGGTCGTGATTATGCTTATGGTTATGATCGTGATTATGTTTGTGCTCATGATCATGATTGTGTTTATGCTCATCATCGTGATTGTGTTTATGCTCATGATCGTGATTGTGTTTTTGCTCATGATCATGATTGTGATGCTTCGAGTGATCCTCAGGATCAAGGACAAGCTTTTCAGAGCCGCCCTCACCGCGGAATTCAAGGTCTTCAAACAAACCAGCATCTGTCAGGTCAAGCTTGTGAGAATTTTCCCAATCGTATTGTGCGATCTCATGCAGCCTTTCTACTATTTCTGTATCATTCACTTCAATCGCCAGTTCGCGTCGGTCATCAAAACTTCCGGGCGTAAGATTAATGGACCCAACAATTGCCCTGGTGCCATCTGCTAAAAGCATTTTTCCATGAAGCTTCAGATGTTTCAGTTTATGGATCTTTATCCCTACGTCATCCATGATCCGTAATCCACCAACGCCTTCGATCAATTTTTCTTTTTTCAAGGTATGCGGTGGCCGAACCATCACGTGTACTTTCACACCCCGTGTGGCCGCCCTGATGATTCGCTCAATGATGACAAGGTCCTGGTATCTTTCATTTTGAATAAAAAGAGAGTGCTTTGCGTCATCGATAAATCTCGCTATGCGGTCGCGACCATTGATGCTACACCAGATAAGACGCGCATTTTCACCGGGATTAAAATCCGTTCGCGCCCAATCTGCCTCAAAACACATAATGACCTCTTCAACCTCATGTGGATTCGAAGTGATAATGGCGTAGTCGCGTGTTTCGGTAAGATTTTTTGTTTCCCAGTTCAAAGATTTTATAAAAGCAACCCGGTCATCAACAACCATTGATTTTTCATGCGTAAGGCCAAAAAATGGATTTGTGTCCTTGACGTTCACTCCTGCCTGTTCAAATAATTTTCTGGTGCTTTCATTTTCTTCTTCGCCGCTCCTGCGAGCCGGGTTCAGCATCACTTTCACATCAAGGCCACGGTTGTGCGCATCAATAACAGCGTATATTAGTTCGGGATCTGAGAAGATGAACATTTTTATCCGAAGCGACTTCTTTGCTGCCAGGATGGTGTCAGTGATCATCTTGGCTGTATCATCCGGAAAAACAAGGATGGAACGGTAAGCCATAGTTAAGTTTTAGTTTACAAGTTTTGAGTCTGTCTCAATTCCTTCGGCCATGTTCCCATTTCCGTGCGGACTGCCCCCTTTTCCCTGGACCAGGAAAAGTTCAGCATACAGTTTGCCCTGGCTTATCAATTCAGTATGAGTGCCCTGCTCTTCGATCATTCCGTCGCGCAATACAAATATCCTGTCATAATCTGTGATTGTAGTAAGCCGGTGCGTAATGGTAATAACCGTTCTGCCTTCCATTAATTTCTCCAGCGCGTCCATTACGAGCCGTTCGGATTCTGGGTCAAGGGCGGCCGTTGGCTCGTCTAAAATAAGAATGGGTGAATCACGGATAATGGCGCGGGCTATTCCAATGCGCTGTCTTTGTCCTCCTGAAAGTGTTACTCCTCTTTCTCCCACCAAGGTATCATATCCGTGAGGCATTTTCAAAATAAATTCCTCGGCGTTGGCCAGCCTGGCTGCGTTTATAATCTCTTCCTTCGTGGCTTCCGGCTTCCCATAGGCAATGTTGTCGGCGATAGAACCATAGAATAAAAGGGTATCCTGTAAAACAAAACCAACTTGTTTCCTTAACCCGTGAAGATCATAGTCAGTAATGTCGGTGCCATCAATCAAAATACGCCCGGTCCATGGATCATAAAATCTGGGTATCAGGCTCGCCACTGTTGATTTTCCGCAACCGGTCGGGCCGCATATGCCAATTCTGTCGCCTCCATTAATTCTAAGGCTTATGTCTTTCAAAATAGTTGCCTCGTGATTATATCCAAATGAAATCCCTTCGAAAACGATTTCGCCTTTTAATTTATCGGGAACGATGGCATTGGGTTTTTGGGGGATTATTTCATCTATTTCCAGTAGCTGTTGGATGCGCTCCATGGCGACCACCGCTTGCGCCACCGCATTTGTCATTTTGGCCAGGTCCTTCACCGGGCTAAAAAACTTGTTCAAATAATTAAGCATTACAGTCAATGCGCCGACAGTCATTACTCCTGCAAGGACAAGTGATGAACCCCTCCAAAGGACGACAGCCAGGCAAATGGTAACAACCACCGAAACAATGGGAGAGACTAATGCTTTCAATTTCCGGGCCCGAAGGGCTGCATGGACGGTCTCAAGACTTATTTTCTTCAGCCTGTCTTCTTCTTCATTTTGTGTACCAAAGGCATTGACCACTCTTATTGATTCAAGCCCCTGTTGCAATACGGCAACCATGCTGCTTTGATCCTTTCTTACCTCATGAACTGATTTTTTCACCGCCTTCTTAAACCGAAAAACAAAAACCAGGAGAAATGGTGTGACGGCTATTGCAATCAATGCAAAGACCCAGTTAATGTAAAACATTAGTGACAGTATGCCCACAATGGTAAGCGAATCGACCAGAATGGTAAGCAGGGAAGTAGATACAAAATCCTGCATGGTAGCTACGTCGGTGGTGAGCGTACTTAAGATCTTTCCCACCTGGTGCGTATCATAATATCCAAGTGACAGTCGTTGCAGGTGATGGTATATCTTTAACCTCGTATCATTGGCGACATACTGTCCCACGCTCTCAGTGTAGAAGCTACTTACATAACCGGCAAGAGCCCCTATGATCGTGATCAGGATCAGCAAAAGAGCAGTGGCCAGGGCCAATGCCATCTTGCTTTTTCCTATCAGGGTAGTATCGACCCACTGAAGCCAGTGGGGGAGCGGCTGAGAGCCAATGACATTGTCGATAACTATCTTTAACGGCCATGGCGAGGCGATTCCCATTAACGCTTCGACGAGCATTGCCGCCAATATCAGGAATACCCATTTTCTATATGGGCGGATCTGTTGAAATGCAAGCCTCGAAAGGCTCGCAGGTTTTTTTTTCGCTTGCATAGTTAGTGATGGCATTGTGGTAAATGGACTGTGGTAAGTTATATAAATTTATAAAAAATATAAGGAAAGTGGTCAGGGTGTTGGCAACTTCCTTAAATAGTATAACTTCAAAATCAAATTGATGTACTCATTGGTGCCCCGTAAAAGGCACACATTGGACATCTCTACAAGCAAACACAAGGATGGGGACAGAGTTTATTATAATTATTCTTGTTGTAATCTACTTGCGCAGGGCGCTGAAGGCAAAACTATTCATTCCTGAGTGGCACGACCGATTGCAATGGCTCCTCTATGCCTCAATAGGTCTTTTAGTTGCCCAGGCCATAGTCGATAATTTCAGAATAGCATTACACTGGGTGGGCATGATAATGCTTGGATGGTTACTGTACCAAATGAACAAAAACGAGAAGTTCAAGGAGGCCAAATTCCTGGTCACGGCAATAACTCCTTACCTGGTGGTCGCGTTTGTGATTGAAGTCATTCGGCTGATAGATGTTAATTTATATAACGAGTGGAAGAGCTGGACAGATGCCATACAAACCTTTGCAGTTATATGGGGCGTTGGAACGTGGATCGTGACACGAAGACAGCGAAAGGAATTAATAAAAGCAAAGCAAAAGGCAATTGAGGAGGAAGAAAACAACAAGGTGATCTCGGCAATGAAAGCGCAGTTGGAAGTGCAGGTTGCTGAACGAACTGCAGAACTGAGAAAACAAAAAGAGGAATTGGAGGTCACACTGGATGAGTTGCGGGCAGCACAGACACAATTGATACAGTCGGAAAAAATGGCTTCGCTTGGTGAACTCACCGCCGGAATCGCCCATGAAATTCAAAACCCATTAAACTTTGTCAATAATTTTTCGGAGGTCAACAAGGAACTTCTCACCGAAATGAAACACGAGATCGATGTTGGGAATTTGATAGAAGCAAAGAATATTGCGAAAGACATTGAAGACAATGAGGAGAAGATAACCTATCATGGAAAACGGGCGGATGCGATCGTAAAAAGCATGCTTCAACATTCCCGTAGCAGCAGTGGGAAAAAGGAGCCTACAGATATCAATGCCCTGGCTGATGAATATTTACGACTCGCGTATCATGGTCTTCGTGCAAAGGATAAATCATTCAATGCAAAATTTGAAACTGATTTTGATGATCGCATTGGACAAATTAATATTGTGCACCAGGATATCGGAAGAGTATTGCTGAACCTCATCAACAATGCATTTTATTCTGTTAGCGAGAAACAAAAGCAGGATATTCCCGGGTATGAGCCAACGATCACCGTAGCCACGAAAAAAATGGGCGATAGCCGGGTCGAGCTAAGTGTTGCTGACAACGGAAACGGTGTTCCGAAAAAGGTGCTGGATAAAATATTTCAACCCTTTTTTACCACGAAGCCAACGGGTCTTGGCACAGGACTGGGTTTGAGTCTCAGCTACGACATCATAACGAGGGGCCATAATGGTGAATTGAAAGTGGAAACAAAAGAAGGTGAAGGTGCAGAGTTTATTATTATATTACCGACTCAATAATAATTCTTAACCTCCGAAGGAGTCATTTAACCTTCGGACAAAACTGACCAACTATTATGAAAATTTTAGTCGTTGATGATGAAAGGGACATCGAAGTGCTTTTTGAACAGCGCTTCAGAAGGGAAATAAAGACAGGGGAAATTGATTTTGCTTTTGCTTATTCCGGTGAACAGGCGCTTCAGTATCTTACCCAGCACGTTCATGAAGCAGTACTCATACTTTCAGATATCAACATGCCAGGCATGAGCGGACTTGAATTGTTGCGTCACATCAAGCAAAAGTTTTCCCATCCTCCTCCCGTGGTAATGATGATCACCGCTTATGGTGATGCAGAAAACTATAACCAGGCAATGCGGCTTGGTGCTGATGACTTTCTTACCAAGCCGCTGGATTTTACAGTGCTTAAGGAGAAATTAAAAGAAAAAGTACAATGACAAAGATCCTTGTTGCTGACGATGAGGCGGACCTTGAAGTACTCATCAAGCAAAAATTTCGTCGCCAGATAAGGGAGCATGAATACGAATTCATCTTTGCCATCAACGGAAATGATGCGTTAAAGAAACTGGAAGAAAATACCGAGGTGAACATCGTGCTTTCGGACATCAATATGCCCGAAATGGATGGTCTTACACTGCTCACCCGGTTAAATGATGTGAGCCCATTGATAAAAGCCGTGATCGTGTCGGCCTACGGCGATATGGACAATATCAGGGTCGCCATGAACAGGGGTGCATTTGATTTTCTTACGAAGCCCGTCAATTTTGATGATCTCGATATAACCATAAAAAAGACCATCAGCCATGTAACGCAGTTAAAGAAAACTCTTGACGCTATCAAGGAAAATAATATTCTCAAGATGTATGTTGACGAAACTGTTTTGAATTTTATGAATCGCCGCGAGTACGAATCATCACTGATGGTCAACGAAACGATCGAAGCTACGGCCGTATTCATCGATATCTGCAGTTTTACCACTATAAGCGAGAGCGAGCCGGCAGACACGGTTGTCAGATTACTGAATAACTATTTTGACGCGATGGTGAAAGAGATCATCAAACAAAATGGCTATATTGACAAATTTATTGGCGACGCAATCATGGCTGTTTTCAGAGGAGATTTTCATCTTGACAGGGCTATTGACGCAAGTCTGGGAGTACGCAGCGCCATTGAAAAGCTGCCGTCTTTTGAAGATGGGATCACTTTTCTTCCCAAGGTTTCGATTGGAATCAATAGTGGTGAAATGATCTCCGGCAATATCGGATCGATCAACCTTCGCCGTTTTGATTACACGGTCGTGGGTGATGCAGTGAATGTGGCACAGCGGTTACAATCTGTGGCGAAGGAGGGCCAGATATTGATTACCGAGGCAGCATATGAAAAGGTAAAAGAATCCTTCAATTGTAGTAGAATTGGTGAAATGCCTTTAAAAAATAAAAAAAACCCACTGATAATTTTTGAAGTTTTGGAATGACTTCTCTCAAAAATGATGAACATATGCATTATGACCAGGCCCATTCTTTCTTAACCGAAAAACTGGAGCAGGAATTATCCCCCGATTTAACCTATCACAATGCTCATCATACGAGATCGGTCATCCAGGCCACGCAACTACTATGCGAGCATGAAAAACTGGACGAACATCATACAAAGGTCCTGATAACTGCTGCCTTGTTTCACGATGCAGGTTTCCTGAGAAGTTATCATGATCACGAAGAGAAATCTTGCGAGCTTGCGAAAGAATACCTGCCACAGTTCAGTTATAGCGAAAAGGATATACACCAAATATGCCGCCTGATCATGGCAACCAAATTGCCGCAGCGCCCTTCAAATGTTTTTGAATCCATCATCTGTGACGCCGATCTCCATTACCTCGGGACTGACAATTATTTTTTGATCGCAGAAAACCTGTTCCAGGAATACAAGAAACTTGACATAGTAAAAAATCGTGCGGACTGGAAAAAGAAACAGATCCAATTTTTTAATGCCCATCGCTACTTTACAAGATCCGCGAAAGAAAAATTTGAAAAGAAAAAACAGGAAAATTTCAAATTACTCAAAAGAGACGATGAGCCCCTGGAAAAGAGGGGTTACTTAGCGCTTGCAAAAGATATTTTTTTCATGTTGGTAGGCGTCATCATTGCTGGTTTTGCTCTTAAGGGTTTCCTGGTTCCGAACAATTTTTTTGATGGTGGCGTCACGGGTATTTCTCTCCTTATTCATGAACTCTATCACGTCAATCTTGCCTATGTCATCTTCGCCTGTAACCTTCCGCTTATTGTTGTAAGTTATTTTACTGTCAGTCGCCGGTTTGCTTTGATGACCACGGTTTGTATTATTCTTTTGGCACTTTGCCTGTTATTCATCCCATATCCAAAGATCACGACAGACAAATTACTCATTTCGATCTTCGGCGGTATTTTTTTAGGCATGGGTATGGGCTTTGCCATGCGCATTGGTTGTGCATTGGATGGAATAGAAGTGCTGGCGCTTTATACAAGAAAGCGTACGAGTTTTACGATCACTGAAATTATCATGGGAATCAATATTGTCATCTTTTCTATTGCAGCAGTGAAATTTGGTCCGGAAACAGCTCTTTATTCCGTCCTTACTTACCTCGCAGCCACGCGAACAGTAGACTATGTTGTTGAAGGTATTGAAGCTTACACAGGTGTTACGATCATTTCGGGGAACAGTGAACTGATCAAACAAAAGCTCGTAAATGAATTGGGCCGAAGCATCACTATATATAAAGGGGAGAGAGGGTATCTGCCCGGAAAATTTGAAGTAAGTATTGATTGCGACATAATTTTTACTGTCATTACAAGACTTGAATTACGAAAATTGAAGAACCTTGTATACGAAGCCGACCCCAAAGCGTTTGTTTTTGCAAATACAATACGGGAAGCGTCAGGCGGAGTACTTAAACGCAGGCATAACCATTGATACTTTACTCGGCCCTAATGATCGTTGGACAACTTACAGTTAATTTATTGAACCGTTAACTCACACGCATGAAAAAGCTATTTACCCTGTTTCTTTTTATCTTCATTTTAAAAACTTCTTGGACACAAACTGATACAATCAGTTCTTATCAGCTGACGACGGTTATGATCCCCATGCGTGATGGGGTAAAGTTGTTTACTTCGATCCTCACCCCGGTCAATTCCAAACATGCGGTTCCAATCTTAATGCAACGCACTCCTTATGGAGCAACAGTGCCGGATGGTTTCAATCCTCGTAACGTGTCTTATTTGTCAGGCATGGCGAAAGAAGGATACATTTTTGTAATACAGGATATCCGGGGCAAGTATAAAAGCGAAGGAACTATGCAAATACATCAGCCCCTGGTGCATGCGACCCAAAAGGGGGCTGTAGATGAAAGTACTGACACCTGGGATACCATCGATTGGTTAGTAAAAAATACCGGGAATAATAATGGTAAAGTTGGCATAACTGGTATTTCATACCCGGGATGGTTAGCGCTGGTGGGATCTGTGGATCCACATCCCGCATTAAAGGCTTCTTCTGAACAGGCATGCATGGGAGATCTTTTCCTGGGAGACGATTTTCATCACAATGGTGCATTCAGGTTAAGCTACGGAATGGAGTATAGTTATGAAGTAGAATTTGATAAGACAAAGGACAGCAACTTTCCATTTGAACAGTTCGACCTATACGACTGGTATTTGAAACTGGGGTCTGTGAAAAATGTGAACGAAAAATATCTTCATGATAAGATCGCTACGTGGAACAGTTTTGTTCAACATCCAAATTATGATTCCTACTGGCAAAAAAATTCTCCTTTAAATTATGTTCAGTATCCACAGGTCCCCATGCTACATGTTGGTGGATATTTTGACCAGGAAGATATCAATGGTCCGCAATTGATGTATGGTCACATGGAGAAGAAGGATAGTTTCAGCAGGAATTATATTGTCCTTGGCCCATGGTTTCATGGTCAATGGAGCAGGGACCGAGCCGATAGTTTGGGAAAAATAGCGTTTGAAAGTAACACAGCGAATTATTTCCAGGAGTTGCAAAAGAAATGGTTCGATTACTGGTTAAAAGGCATTGGCGATGGAAAATTTGATGAAGCGACGTGCTTTCAAACCGGCAGCAACCAATGGAAGACTTATTCGTCGTGGCCACCGAGGGAGGCTTCTGTAAAAAAATTATATGCCGGTGCAAAAAACAGCTGTTCATTTACAAAGCCGACGTCAACGACCGGCCAGGTAAGTTTTGTGAGCGATCCCTCACACCCCGTTCCTTACAGGACCCAACCGATAGAGGCGACCTATGGTCCGGGTAGCCGCTGGCGAACCTGGCATGTCGAGGACCAACGCTTTGTTTAT
>DASYSW010000351.1:0-8242 GCA_036002905.1 Chitinophagaceae bacterium | reverse complement strand
ACCCTGCTTTTTAAGTTTTGCCTCACCATACGCAAGTATATGGGACTCCTGGTGTGTCGTAACGACCGCGTTTTTAATTTGAGGAAGTTTTTCTTTTAGTGTCCTTGCTAAAGGCAATACCATATTATCTGCGGTGAAAACTTTGTTGTTAAAATCACGGTTTGCTTTTATTTTATAAATGGTATTGTAATTGGCGTGAAACTTATTATACGAAAGCTCATCCTGCACCCATAGAAAAATTAAGATAGTACAGGTAATGCCGATGGTTAAACCAAGAAGATTGGTCAATGAGAAACCTTTATTTCTAAACAAATTTCTCCAGGCGATCTTGAAGTAATTTTTGAACATAGTGTTCATTTTTTTTGTCAATGGTGAATGGTCAATTGTCAATAAGAATCTTGTCTTTAGTGAACCCATTCACAATTCACCCTGCTTGCCGGCAGGCAGGCATTGACCATTCACGATATTATTCCGTTCGCAAAGATTTAACAGGGTTTGCAATCGCGGCTCTCACCGTGTTAAGGCTTACCACAATCAGTGTCAGCAGCAATACAATGACGCCAACAATTCCAAAAAGCCATATGCTTATATTGACACGGTACGTGTATTTATCCAGCCAGTTATTCATGAACCACCATGTCAAGGGCACTGCAATAACAAAAGCGATCAGTACCAGCTTTAAAAATTCTTTTGAGATCAGTAATAAAAGCTGTTGTACGGTTGCTCCCAATACTTTTCGAATGCCAATTTCACGGATGCGTTTTTCAATAGTAAATGATGCAAGTCCCGCAAGACCGATACAGCAAATAAAGATGGCAAGTCCTGCAAAAATGTTGGTGAGCTTATTAATGAGTTCTTCAGCGATGAACTTCTTTCCGAACTCTTCATCAACGAACTGGTATTCGAAAGGATAAGCAGGATTATATCTTTTAAAGATCGGTCCAATAGAAGTCAATGCTTTCTTAGGAGATGTCGAATTTTTCAATCGTATACTTATCGAATTGGCTCCATTCGGATCAAAAAGCACCACCATCGGATCTACAGGCTCAAAGGGCGATCCCATAATTACATTATCGGTGACGCCAATTACCGTGAATGCCCTTCCAAATCTCATCTGCATGCCGACAGGGCTCTTTAGTCCCATGGCTTCGACGGCGGCTTTGTTTAATAGCATAGCCGTGGAATCGGACGGGGTTCCTGAAAAATCTCGCCCCTGTAAAATTTTTATGCCCATTGTTTTTGTGAAATCAAGATCACTGGTTTCACCGGAAAAGATGATGCTCTGATTTGCCGGTTTACCGTCATAGTCTGGGCCGGGCGACCTCCACCATATATCTGTAATTGGTGACATTGTTCTCGTTACAGAACTGATCATTCCTGTATTCAGCAATTCCTGTTTTATGACAGCAAAATTTTTTTGAGTATCAGGGGTCGCACCGATCATGATGAGATTGTTCGGATCATAACCGATGTCACGATTCTTGATATGTTGTATTTGCTGGTAAACAATAATAGTGGCCGAGATCAGCAAAATAGAAATAACAAATTGAGCAACGACTAAAATACGCCTTGGCAATGCTGCGCCTTTCCCTGCAAGAAAAGTTCCTTTTAAAACTTTTACCGGGCTGAATGAAGAGAGATACAATGCAGGATAACTGCCTGCTACAATTCCTGTAATCAAAATCACCGCTACTGCCCCCAACCAAAAAATGGGTTGGGCAAGATTCAGTGATAAATGTTTATCAACAAGAGTATTGAAAAAGGGTAGGAGTAAGAAAACAATACCGACGGAAAGGATAAAAGCAATAAATGCCAGTATCATTGATTCAAAAAAGAACTGCAGAATAAGTTGCCTTTTTCCTGAACCAAGAGTTTTCCTTACGCCGACTTCTTTTGCTCTTTTTTCCGAACGTGCCGTAGAGAGGTTCATAAAATTGACACAAGCAATGAGCAGAATGATGAGAGCAATAATGGTGAAAAGTTTTACGTACTGGATCATGCCGCCGGTATTCTTTCCATTCTTGAAATCGCTGTAAAGCCTCCATTTGCTCATGGGAAATGCGAAGTAGGTGCTTATTTTTTTATCATCCGGATCATGTTGAATCTTTAGGTCGGTAATATTCTTCTCCAGCAGGCTCATATTTGTTCCCGGGTTCGGTTGTATGTAAACATCCCAGGAAGAATTTTGCCAGTTATTCATTGCCTGTGTAAGAAATTCATTGGAGTAATTGAAAGTATTAATGAAATCAAACTGGAAGCTGGAATTACCCGGCACGTCGGCTACGATCGCAGTCACCTTAGCATTGTAGTCATCGTCTATCTTGATCATTTTATTGATAGGATCGGCATTTCCGAACAGGGCGGTCGCCGTAGATTGTGTAAGAACAATGGCGTAAGCATCCGGGAGGGCGGAAGCGGCGTTTCCCTGGATGAACTTCCAGGAGAACATGTCAAAAAAATGATCGCTCACGGTATAACCCTGTTTTTTCAATTTTGCATCTCCATATGTTAGAATGTGAGTGCCTCCGTGCGTAGTGACCACTGCATTTTTTATCTGTGGAAGTTTTTCTTTCAGGGTTTTTGCCAAAGGCAGCACCATATTGTCGTCGGTGAACACCTGGTTATTAAAATCACGATTGGCTTTTATTTTGTAGATACTGCCATAATTCGCGTGAAATTTATTGTAGGTTAATTCATCCTGGACCCACAGAAAAATTAAAATAGCGCAAGTGATACCGATGGTTAACCCAAGAAGGTTGGTGAGTGTGAAGCCTTTGCTCCTAAACAGGTTTCTCCATGCGATTCTAAAATAGTTTCTGATCATAAAAAAGCTTTTAGCTATGAGCTCATGGCTCACAGCTTAGTTTATTCTGTTCTCAAACTTTTCACCGGGTTTGCAATAGCTGCTTTAATTGCATGAAAACTTACAGTGATAAACGCAATTGCCACTGACATGCATCCTGCTACGGCAAAAACCCACCATGAGATATCTACACGGTAGGAATAAGAAGCAAGCCAATGATTCATCATAAACCATGCAACCGGGGAAGCGATCAAAAAAGATATCAATACAAGTTTTAAAAAGTCGGTTGATAATAACGCAACGATTCCCGGCACACTTGCACCCAATACTTTTCTTACGCCAATTTCTTTTATGCGTGATTGTGCTACATAAGTCGCCAGCCCTAATAATCCAAGACATGAAATAAAAATGGTAAGTCCCGCAAATAATCCGGAAAGTGTTCCTGTTTGCTTTTCATCCTGGAATTTTTTGTCATATTCCTGGTCATAAAAACGAACGTTAAATGGATACTGCGGATTGTATTGCTTGAAAACCGCCTCTACTTTTTGAAGATTTGCGGAGATTGATGGATTTGGGCTTAGTTTAAAGTTAATTACCATAAAACCAAAAGCCGGACCGCCTATGATCATTTGCTGAACTGGCTCATACGGGGTGGTTAAAATAAAATCCTTTACCACGCCCACTACATGCACACTATCTCTTCCCGCACGAATTACCTGGCCAACAGGATCTTTCAGCCTCATTACTCTTACAGCAGTTTCATTAAGCAGGCATGCAGTTGAATCAGTTTTATAATTGTTAATGTCAATACCGCGGCCCTGAATAACTTTTGTACCCATTGTTTTTGTAAAATCTTCATCTGCGCCGTACATGATAAAATCAGTTTTTTTATCATCTTCGGTACTCCCATTCCATGTAAAACCCCAGCTGTCACCCCAGGATTCTGTGATCGGGCTACTGGTTTGCGCAACGGCAGTAGCAGCGCCGCTTGCCAGCAAGTCATGTTTTATCAATTCATAATTTTTGTGTGCGTCACCAAACTGAATGACAAAAGCAAGATTATTTCTTGAATAACCAGCGTCTCTTCTCTGCGCATAATTTATCTGGTTTTGCACGATGATAGTGCAAATGATAAGCGTGATGGCAAATGTGAACTGCAGTACTACCAGTATCCTGCGGGGCGTTACAACTTTGTCTGCGGATGTAAATGCGCCTTTCAAAACTCTTATAGGCCTAAATGAAGAAAGATAAAATGCAGGATAGATTCCTGCGAGTAAACCTGTAAGCAAAACAAATGCGATTGCAAACAGCCAGTAATACGGACTACTGAAATCAATCAACAATTTTAATCCCAACAACTGGTTATAAGCCGGCAACACAACTTGTACAATTACGATAGCGAGTATGCTGGCAATAAAAGCAAGCAGTATGCTTTCACTGATAAATTGCATGACCAGGAATTGTCTTTGTGCGCCAACCACTTTTCGTATTCCTACTTCCTTTGCACGTTTTTCGCTGCGTGCGGTAGAAAGATTCATGAAGTTGATACATGCAATGACCAGGATCAGCGCAGCAATGATTGCAAATAATTTTACTCTCTCAAGCCTCCCGCCAATATACGTCCCATTTTCTTCCTTGTCATACAGCCAGGTATCTTTCATTGACTGGGTAAAGACTTGCGTAGTGGAAGGATCACCGCTCCCTTTCATGTGATCAATTGTAATGTTCCTGATCTTTTTATCAAGTACCGATTGTGACGCGCCTGGTTTTAATAAAATACAAGTAAGAATATTGTTATTATCCCACCTTGTACCGACCATGTTTTTCTTTTCTGCATAAAACCATGGTAGAATATATTCATAGCTGAAGCGGGTGTTGGATGGCAGATCTTTTAAGACAGCTGAAACAGTGAAGTAATCCAGGCTATCTATTCGTACTGTTTCACCTGTCACATCTTCTTTTCCGAATAGCTTCATAGCTAGCTGCCGGGTTAGAACAATGTTTTGCGGTCTGTTCAACGCAGTCGTGGGATTACCCGTGATCAATGGGAAGCTAAACATGGATAGATAACCGCTATCTGCGAATATCCCATGAAGACTAAAATGCTTATCTCCTGCTGTTAATAAAAAATTAGCACCATATTCATTTATGCGCACCACATCCTCAACTTCAGGATAATCTTTTTTTAGTGCAGGGCCAAGTGGAGCCGGCGTAGTACGCCACGCCATCGTTTTACCATTGACCTTATCACGATTGTTGGCTACATAAATGCGGTCGGATTTTTTGTAGAACCTGTCATGGCTCATTTCATTCTGGATCCACAATAAAATAAGAATAGCACTTGCCATCCCTATGGTCAAGCCAAGTATGTTGATGAATGAATAAAACTTATTCTTCATCAAACTCCGCCATGTTGTTTTCAAATAGTTTTTGAACATAAGAACGCTTTTAGCTATAAGCAATCAGCTCACAGCTTTTCGTTTATTCAGTCCTTAAACTCTTCACAGGATTCGCTAATGCGGCCTTTATCGCCTGGAAGCTTACAGTAATTAATGTTATTGCAAGCGCCCCAACTCCCGAAGCAATAAAAATCCAGAACGATATTGTTGTTCTATAGTCATACCGCTGCAGCCAGTTGTTCAAATAATACCATGCTAAGGGAATTGCGATAAAGCATGAAATAAATACCAGCAAGGCGAATTCTTTTGATAGCATTCGCCATAAATTGTATGTTGATGCGCCCAACACTTTACGCACGCCAATTTCTTTTTTTCGCTGCTCTGCAACAAACGACGCAAGGCCAAATAATCCAAGACAGGAAATAAATATGGCAAGTATGGTAAAGAATGTTGCGAGGTTGCCAATACGCTCTTCATCAGCAAACTTTTTGGAGTAATCTTCGTCGTTAAACGTGTAATCGAACGGCGCCGCAGGATTATATTTTTTAAAAACAGCTTCTATCTTACTCAAAGAGCTTTTTATCGGCGCGCCCTGTTTTATAGCAACTGTGATGACGTTTGCCCAATTGCGGTCATACAGAAAAACGGTAGGGGTTACCGGGCGATAAGGCGATTCCATTATCATGTCCTTTATCACACCGATAACGATATAATTTTTATCATTGAATTGAATGGTCTGCCCGACAATATCCTGTTTCATTGCGACCTGCTTCACAGCAGACTCATTCAGGATCATTGCCGCGCTGTCAGTTGCAAAATCTTTTGAAAAATCTCGTCCACCTTTAAGGATCTGCCACCCGATCGTTTTGCCGAAATCTTCAGTCACGGCAATCGTTCCGAAACTCGGGAGCGAGTTTGGATCTTTTCCCTGCCAGTTAAAGCCGATCTGGTTTGACCAGACGTTTGTGGTTGGACTTGAAGATTCAGCCATATCGTCGACGACACCGGTTGCAAGCAGATCGGAACGAAGGGCATCATAATGTCCGTAGAGATCAGGAGTTGACATCATCACTGTTATTAGTCCCTGGCTGCGGTAATTCACAGGCCTGTTCTTGGCATACTGGATCTGTTTAAAAACGATGATGGTGCCTATAATCAGGGCAATCGAAAAAGTAAACTGAACAACCACCAAAACCTTGCGGGGTAATGAAGCAAACCTTCCGACGCGAAATGTCCCTTTTAAAACTTTTATAGGTTCAAACTTTGATAAGTATAAAGCCGGGTAACTACCAGAGATCAACCCTGTAATGAAAGTAAATGCTAGTGCGACCAGCCAGAAGAAAGTGTTACTCCATGGGAACTCGATCTTCTTATCGGCGAGTTTATTAAACATCGGCATCAAAAGAAGCACAAAACCTATGGCGAATAGAAACGAGATAAATGCTACTAAAACAGATTCGCTCAGGAACTGCCTTATCAGTTGACCCCTGACAGAACCAACAGTTTTGCGGATCCCAACTTCCTTCGCTCTTTTTTCACTACGAGCGGTTGAAAGATTCATAAAGTTGATGCAGGCGAGCATCAATACAAATACCCCAATTATCAAAAACAACCAGATAAATTGAATGCGGCCGCCCGCTGCTTTGCCATCTTTGAACTCACTGTACAAACGCCATTTATTCATCGGGAATAAAACGGCTTGCTCTCTGCCGTCTGTCTTCTCATTTTTGTGCACCATCACAACATCCTTTATCTTCTGAGTTTCTTTATCCATATCTATATTATCGGCAACCTGGGCAAATGCCTGCCACGAATGATTATTCCATTGTGTTGCCGCGTTTTTCAACCATTCCTCTGTTGTTATATATTTTTTCCAGGGCAAAAAAAGCTTTGCATCGTGTAAGCTGGTATTGCGCGGAAAATCTTCAAACACGCCGGCAACTTTATAGCTATCCTTATTGTCAAGTTTTATCAACTTGTTGATGGGATCGACATCTCCGAACAGTGTCTTTGCAAGCGAGGCATTTATTAAAATAGTCGAAGGATCAGATAGAGCATTAATATTCCCCTTGAGCATTCTGAGCGAAAACATTGACGGAAAATTTCCTTCAACCCACATGCCACTCGACGTAATTTTTTTATCACCAATGGCCAGCACATGACCGAAATTCCAGGATGCCATTGATATGTTTTTGAAATCACTTCCGAACTTGGTCCTCAACTCATCCCCGATCGGCATACAAACCGCCTCACCTGTCTGCATTTTACCTTTGTCATCAAAAAAAGTTGTCATCACCTGGGCAAGCCGGTCATGATTTGAGTGATACTTGTCATACGTGACCTCGTCCCAGATCCAAAATGCAATGAGCATGGCTACTGCCATACCTGCCGCAAGACCAAGGATGTTTATAGCTGAATAGAATTTGCTTTTGAAGAGATTTCTCCAGGCGATTGTTAAATAATTTCTGATCATAAAAAAGCTTTTTGCTACGAGCCATTAGCTATGAGCTCAACACTCACAGCTCATAGCTTAATTTATTCTGTTCTAAGGCTCTTCACAGGATTCGTAATTGCAGCTTTGATTGCCTGGAAGCTTACAGTTAACAAGGCAATCAGCAATGCAGCGCTGCCCGCCGCCACAAACATCCACCATGAAATACCGATCTTGTATGCATAGTCACGGAGCCAACTGTTCATGGCCAGCCAGGCAAGTGGCGATGCAATAACCAGCGCGACAAATACCAACAATAAAAATTCTCTTGATAAAAGGGCGAATAGAGTGACAGGACTCGCACCCAATACTTTTCTTATTCCAAATTCTTTTGTGCGTTGCTCTGCAGTAAACATTACAAGACCCAACAAACCGAGGCATGAAATAAAAATGGCGAGAAATGCAAAGTAGTTGGCGAGTTGGCCAATCACTTGTTCATTCTTGTAAAGCTTTGCATATTCTTCATCCGAAAATTGATAAGTGAAAGGAAACTTGGGATTAAGCTCTTTGCAAATTTTTTCGAGACCTGCCAGGGCTTCTTTTGTTTTA
>DASYSW010000350.1:0-4833 GCA_036002905.1 Chitinophagaceae bacterium | reverse complement strand
TGTTTTCGCTATAATAGACTTTGGTATCGGGTCTTCCTTCTGCAGTATTGGAATTAAGTATACGGATAATCCTCCGCATGTCATCACGCACATAAGTCTTGTTCCCTTCCGAGATGATATTCCCCGCACCGTCGTATTGATAGTTGATAACATCCTCAGATGAAACCTCAGTCCCGAGATATATTGTCCTGACGACTTTTGTAAGTAATTGGTCGCTATTTTCTGGCTGTTGATTTACGGCGACCTTGTCTTTCCTGCAGGACACAATCAGTCCCATTATGCTCAGTGTGTACAATGTAGCTTTTTTCATATCTGCATATTTTTATGTGTGAAGTCATCGCGGTGTTTCACTTTTGTACAATCGATATCTTAACCCAAGTGATAGACCCAGGCTGTTTATTTTTTGATCGAATGGATAGAAATGACTGACCATATTCTTAAAACGATAATTGAGCCATGGCTCGGCAAAGAAATCTGTTCTGCTATTCATCTTCTTTGAAAGGTTGACGCCAAAATAGAAATTCGCACTCGCATTTGTGTTATAGACATTTTCATTTTTTATATCAATTGGCTGTCCCGTACCCGAGGATGGAATCATACCCTTGTATTTCGAAGCGACATTCAGGATGATCCCGGTATTTAAGAAAATATCCAGGTTGTTAGCGGTGGCTATTTTGTAACCTATGACGAGGGGAACCCCTATGTTCTTATAGCGATTTGTCGAACTGAAATTGTTTCCTGCTGAATCCTTGAAATTCATTTTTTCATTGACCTGGCTATACTGTGCACCGGTCTTTGCAGAGAATCTTCTTGAGATCGAATAACTAATCCTTGCCCCGATCGTATAGGACAATTGCATTGAGCTTGAATTTTTCAGGGCGTGCTCATAGGCTTTATTCTCGGCACTGATCGCATTAATGGGTACCGCTGGTGATGTAAACAACTCAAGTGAGAACTTATCACGCTCGTACTGCGACGGATTTATCTCAGCCTCACCACTTGCTGCATCTTGCCGGATGTTAGCAGTTTTCTTAACCAGGTTTTTTTCCGCGTTTCCCGAATCGCCATCGCTTACATCAATGGAAATGTTTCTGTCATCATTGCTTGCGACAGTATTGTCACTTGGTTTAAAGATGTTGCGTGCGCCATAAAAAGTCTTCGTTCCTTTTTTATCTGTTTTTGTAACCGGCTTGTTCTCGCTGCGGTTTTTTTTGCCGGCAACAATATTGGACTCGCCGGACCCTCTATCGCTTGGCAGATCCATGATAGATGTGGAACGTTCTTTTTTATTGTTTGGTTGGATAAGGTTTATTTGGTCATGCGTATTACTTATGTTGTCTTTAGTTAAGGCAATCTCTTTTTTCGGTTGGTCGTGGATGTTAGATAAATAGAAGACGCCAACGAAACCAATTAGCAGGAATATGATTGTCAGTAAATACAAACGCGTAGTAAAGCCTCCCTTTCGTTTTTTTGCTTTCACTATGCGCTCCCAGATACCTGCAGGGACCGGGGATTCGTGGTTTTTTAACCGCGCACTTATTAACTTGTCAAATTCTTTTTCTTTCATGGCGCAAATTGATTTTTTGATGCTCGAGTAGTTGCTTTTGCAGCTGTCTCCTTGCTTTTACCAATTGACTGCGGCTCGTTGCAGGTTGAATACCCAGGATGGCTGCTATCTCATCATGACTATAACCTTCCACCACGCTTAAATTGAACACGATGCGGTAGCCCTCGGGTAAGCCGCTTATAAATCCGATCAATTCTTTTTCTGTTAGAGATGAAATGACATCGGGATGTACGTCATCAGTAAGTGCTTCCACAGTCGACAAGTCGTCAAACCTGATCTTTGTTTTCTGTAGCTTTCGTAAGCATGTGTTTACTGCTATTTTTCTAAGCCATCCTTCAAATGAACCTTCGGACCTGTATTGATGAAGCGATGAAAAAATTCTGATAAACGATTCCTGCAGCATGTCTTCAGATTCTGAAGAAGTACCGGCATACCGCAAGCAAACCGTCATAAGCTTTCGCGAATACTTAGCAAAAAGCAAATGCTGGCAGATTGAATTTTTCTTCAGACATCCCGCGATGATCTCGTTTTCCGTCACAAGGGTTTAAAGTTTACACAACAAGATTATTCCTTTTTTAGTCCGGGCAATGCGCCAGGTAATTTTATTGCACCTTGTACTTGATGTCATATATCCAATCCCTGGCCGCCGATGATTTTACCAATTGCCCATTTACAAAAAAGTTTATGGTTACTTTTCCGCCATCAGTTAAATAAGGAGAGGCCTGCATAGCCATTGTAAAAGGTAGATGATCGGGTCTAAAACTGTATCTCCACCCCGAAGGCATTGCAAACTCGGACTGCAGCACAGGAGTATGAAGATCGTTGTACACTCCGTTAGGGGATACCCAATGGCCGATCCACGCGTCCGATTCAAATTTGGTGACATCCGGTTCAGTTACTAACACTTCATACGTCAACACAGGATTCGCGGCTGTGCCGGTCAAAGTATCGGTCTGAATTTCGGCCATCAGTTTTGCCACCCCCTTCATCGCATCATTTTTAACGCTCTTTATGAGGTGCCCGTTTTTGTAGAGGTTTACTGTGATATCATCCGACCACAAATGGGTTGCCACCGACACAAACGCCTGGAAAGGAAAAGACGGAGCTTTAAATGAGTATCTCCATCCACTTGGTAAGAAGATCGGGCTTCCGTAAGTAACACCATCAAAAGCATTGCCCGTTAACACTCCATTGGATTGGTTCCACACACCAAACCACCCGACGCTATCTGTGGTCAGTACTTCATAGGTAAGAGTATCACCGGTTGCTATTATGCTGTCTTCTGAATTACTGGTGCGGCTAGTGACATCGGAAGCGGATTTTTGACACGCCGCGAAAAATAGGCAACCCGATATAAGAATGGCAAGAGTTTTCATTTGAAGATTTTGGTCCTGGTAATAGTAGATACGGGTCCGCAAAATAATGTTGCCCGGATTCAAAAATATTTTTTGAGTAAAATATTTTATTGCTGTTTTGTGAATATGGACAGGAAAAGAGTGGGCTTGCTCTTTGTCTCAAATGCATCCGGGTAGCTGTCACCGGCAAGGTTATAGCAAATGGTCAATTGTTCGTTTTCAAGTTTATAAACAGCGGTAAAATGCTTTCCGGTATTCACTCCTTCTTTTCCGTAAATATCCATCTTATCATCGGTGCCATACTTTACAGTTCCCTTGTCGACGCTCTCGGCGGTGAAAATATAGTTACTGTCGATGATCACTAACTTCTGCTTTTCGAAGATAGCTTTTGGCAATTCTTTACCACCGATCTCCTGTCTGACAGGGATCCACGTTCCGTTTAAATTGTTGGTTTGTCCCGCAGCTTTTTTGGTGCTGATGCAGCCGGAACAAAAGACGAGCAATACAATGAATGCGATGGATCTCACGTGTTTTGTTTTTGCAGCATTTTTTTTAGCAGGACAATTTGTCCCAAATGGTAGTGAGTGTGTTCAATGACGCCATGGATGTTCCGATAGTAATTTCCGTATTTATCGCCCCAAAAGTCTTCCCAGAGTTTGCTCTCTGGTATGTTCTCAACGAGGCTGGCGAATGTGTCGGCGTCGGTCCAGGTTTTATTTAATAACTCTTCCCAATCTTCTTCTGATGAAATTGGCGGGTGGTCAAAACTGAATTTATCGCGTGCATCGAGCTTTTCCGATCTCAATACCTTTATAAGTGCGCTCACATAGTAGTTTATGTGATAAGTGAGAGCCGCAATGGTATTGAACGATTCAAGCTTGGCGGTCGCCTCCTGCCAGGAAACGTTAACAAGAGTTCCTTTAACATTCACCGAGGTCCAATTCCCTCCATAGTAAAGGTCTCTGAAAAGTTTTGCTATTTGCGCTGGTAAATTCAAAGTCGGTTTATTCATCTCGGCAATGAAGGTAAGCTCCTTCAGTCAAATAGGAGATGACCAGTCACTACCGTGGGAAACTTATTTTTCACGCAAGTTGTAAAATCCTGTGCCCGTCTAAATAGAATTAGCTGCATCAACCTTATATTATGATAAAGATGCAGGAACTTCGAAATTGGAATCTTCGAATAAACTCAAACTCGAATCCTATGGGTGTTTTATTACAGGCATTTTATTGGGACTGCCCCAAGTTGGAAGACAAAGAATTTGAATGGTGGGGTTTTGTAAAGGATAAAGTAAAAGAGCTTAGCGATACAGGCTTCACTGCGCTTTGGCTGCCACCCGCATGTAAAGCTGCCAACGGCGTTTCTATGGGGTACGATCCTTATGACTTTTATGATCTGGGTCAAATTGATCAAAAAGGTTCAGTGAAGACATGGTTTGGTTCAAAGAGTGCGCTAGAGACACTAATTGCGGAGGCGCATAAATACAACATGCAGGTATATGCAGACATGGTCCTAAATCATACGAGTGGCGCAGATGAAGAAGAGATAAATGAATATGATGGCAAAAAACGGTGGACAAAATATGATGTCGGAAGCGGAAAGTTTACCCGTGACTGGACCTGCTATCATCCTTCCTGGTTTGAAAGATGGGATGATGAAGATTTTGAAGGCATGCCGGACCTCTGTCATCGAAACCCCGCTGTTTATAGTGCCCTGGTCGAATATGCACGATGGTTGATCGAGGAGATTGGATTTGATGGTTTCAGGTATGATTTTGCAAAAGGTTACGGTGGATGGCTTATTATAGCCATTCTCGAGCGGTTGTACACTAAAAATGGAAAAACCAATTTTTCACCATTCGGCGTAGGCGAATTTTGGGATACGGACGCGCCGATCACACAATGGTTGCGG
>DASYSW010000349.1:0-3615 GCA_036002905.1 Chitinophagaceae bacterium | reverse complement strand
GGAGGCGCCCAGGACCTTCCTGATGCCGACTTCCCTGGTGCGTTGTCCCGCTACAAATGATGCAAGGCCAAACAGACCAAGGCATGAAATAAACAAAGCCAGGATGGTAAAAAATCCTGCCAGCTTGCCAATGCGCTCTTCGCCTGCAAATTTTTGCGCATAGTCTTCGTCCGCGAACTCATACTCGAAAGGTGCAGATGGAATTAGTTTTTTGAATACAGTTGCGATCGCGGGAAGTGCTTTGCTCATTGCAACGCCGGGCCTGACACGTATATTGATACAGCTAACTCCTCCATTCAAAGGTTTTATAAAAAACATAGTTGGTTCCACCGGCTCATAAGGGGATTCCATCACCATATCTTTTATTACGCCTAAAATCGTATACGGAACAGGCTTATTGTCTTTCCATTTCCAGGTGATGACTTCGCCGACCGGATCCGTTAGCTCCATATATTTTGCAGCGGCCTCATTGATCACGACACCCGAGGAATCATTCATAAACTCCCTTGAAAAATCACGTCCTGCGATAAATTGCCATCCCACCGTTTTGCCGTGGTCGTGAGTTACGGCAAGAGTTCCAAAGCTTTCATTTTTATTAGGATTTCTTCCTTTCCAGTCAAACCCGTCGTTGCCGGACACCAATTCAGTTGATTTGCCCATAGATTCAGACATGTTTGAAACAACACCTGTCCTCAATAGTTCAGACTTCAACAGGTCATACTTCCCGAAGAAATCATCCGATCTCATGTCTATCATGAGCAATCCTTTGCGGTCATAACCTACTGGCCTGTTCCTTGCAAATTGTATTTGACGATATATTACAATTGTGCTAATAATGAGGCCTACCGAAATTGTAAATTGTGTTACCACCAAAACCTTGCGTGGCAGCGCAGCTAATTTGCCGGTACGAAAAGTTCCCTTCAAAACTCTGATGGGTTTGAAAGAAGAAAGATATAAGGCCGGGTAACTGCCCGCCAGCACACCAGTGATGAAAATGAAGCAAGCACACATTGACCAGAAGTACAAACTATGGAGGGGAAGTTTCATGTCTTTTCCGGACAGGTTATTGAACCAGGGCAGAAGCACGTAAACCAGGAAGCATGATGCGATAAAAGAAAATGTCACAACCAAAAATGATTCACTAAAAAATTGATATACCAGCTGCTTGCGGACCGAACCAATCGTTTTGCGAATTCCGACTTCTTTTGCTCTCTTGTCAGACCTGGCCGTGCTTAAGTTCATGAAATTGATACAGGCGAGCACCAATATGAAGATCCCGATAAGCGCTACCATTAACACCATCCGAACTGGTTTATCATCGATCGCTGCATTTCGGTCGATGGGGTGGAGATGCCAGTCACTCATTGGCAAAAGGAACACCTCTGGATTGCGGGCTATTGCTTCCTTTGCGTCCTCAAGTTTTTTTAAATTTTGAAATTCTGCGCTCCTGATATTAGTATAGACAGATTTAAAATTCAATCCAGGTTTTATTTCTGCATAGATTGTCAAAAAATGATTATCCCAATTATTGGCTGATTTTTTTATCCAATCGTTTTCCGCTTCCCAAAGATCCCATGGTGAGAAGAATTTGACCGGGTTGAATTGTGAATTAAGGGGAAGATCTTCAAACACACCAGTTACTTTTACACTCGTTTTATTACTAATGAGAATTATTTTATTCATGGGATCGGTGTTTCCGAACAGCGCTTTGGCGAGCGATGCGGAAAGCATGATGGAATGGGGATTATGGAGGCCATTCCAGGCTCCTTTCTGCATTTTCAATGTAAACATTTCGGGTGCATCCTCGTCCATAAATGCTCCTTTACCAGATAACTTTTTATCTCCTGCAGTGAGAATATAATCCTGCACCCATGATGACTTGATAATATGCCTGAAATTGTCCTTATAGTTTGTCTGTAGGTCTGTTGCTAACGGGTATTGTACCGAATTATTAATGTAAGGACCGTCTTTGGGATCAACGCCCCGTGTTATTATCCGCGCAATACGGTCATAATTTTGGTGGTATTTATTAAAGGAGAACTCATCATATATCCATAAGGCTATCAGCAAAGCAATAGCCATACCCACAGCAAGGCCGCCGACATTAATTACAGAAAAAATTCTGTTTTTGACCAGGTTCCGCCACGCGGTTTTAAAATAGTTTTTGAACACGTTATAAGTTTTAAGTTTTACGTCTAAAGTTTGAACTCTCATTCACGATTGACGATTCACGCCTCACGATTCACGTCTCATTCCGTTCTTAATGACTTCACCGGGTTCGACATCGCCGCCCGGATAGACTTATATCCGACAGTTATCCATGCAATCACAACAGAGCATACAACTGCCAGTATAAATACCCAAACTGTTATGTTTATCCTAAAAGCAAAATTCTCCAGCCAGTTGTGCATCATATAATATGCAACAGGCACTGCTATCGAAAATGCGACCAGGATAAGTATGGTGAATTCTTTTGAGAACATGTAAATAATATTTGCTACCGACGCCCCTAACACTTTACGGATACCTACCTCTTTTGTTCTTTGGGCTGCCATGAAAGAAACAAGTCCATACAGGCCAAGGCAAGAAATCAAAATCGCAATGGCTGCAAAAAACTTATACAAAAGGGAAAGTTGATTTTCCTGTTTGTAGAAATCATTTATGCGATCATCCATGAAAGTAGGCGTGTACACGTATTCCGGAAAGAACTGGTTCCAGGCAGCTTCGATCTTTTTTGTTACTTCGTTCAAATGAAGAGTGTTTAGTTTAATACCTGTATAATTGTATCGCCTATTTCTTTCACCGATCACGAGTGGTTTAATGGCTTCGCGAAGGGAATTGGTTTTAAAATCTTTTACTACGCCAACAATCGGACGCCATTGTCCACTGACTCTTATTTGATGACCAATGATGTCAGCAGGTTTTTTGATTCCTAGTTTTCTGACCAGGGTTTCATTTACAATGACTTCTTTTAATGTATCACTTTTATCATAGGGTCTCCCGGCAATTATGGCAAGACCATAAGTTTTGAAATAATCTTCGTCGGCCATTTTTCTATACAGTTCAAAATTTTCATCGGGCTTATGATCATAACCAAAATTTCCGCTGGTGTTACTTTCAGATGAAGGCACATCAGAGCTAAAACTTACGGACCTTACACCGGGAATTGCCAATAGTCTTTGCTTAAATGCAGGCTGCCGGATGTTAACAGAACTGTCTACATTGCCGTCAAGAACCAATATGGCTTCTTTGTTGAAACCAAGATCTGCGTGACGTACATAGTTCATCTGGCTTATGGCAATGATAGTTCCCGTAATTAAGACTTGCGAAATGGCAAACTGTGTTATGACCAATCCTCTTCTTATGGAAATGCCGCCAATGCTGGCAGAAGTAATTTTATTTTTTAAGGCCAGTACAGGTTTGAACCCCGATAAGATGATCGATGGATAAGCACCGGCCAGGAGTGTTACAACGGCAGCAATCAAAGCCATGAACAGGATAGTGGACGTGTTCAGCAGTTTTAATTTTTCCTGTATCGACGCTATGTTCTTGATATAAGGCAGGCAAACGCCTGCAATAATTGCGGCAAGCACAGTTGCCGTAATAACAATAACG
>DASYSW010000348.1:0-1936 GCA_036002905.1 Chitinophagaceae bacterium | reverse complement strand
TTTTTTCAGTAGCAGCGAGGAAACGTTGCCGGTCATACCACATACTTGGATCTATGGCTATGTAAGCGTTGAATAATTTGGTGTGATTCGTGAGGACATTCATCACCGTCAAGCCGCCAAAAGAGTGACCGATCAAAACTTTATAGGGTGCGGTTTGATAGACTGAATCGATGTGAGGCATCAATTCTTTTTCAATGAAAGCCACAAAGTTTTCACCTCCTCCTGTACTTTTTGAAAAATTGCTGTCCATCATAGGCGGGTCACTGGTAATGTGAGTTGGAGTAAGGTCGCGTGTTCTGTCTGTGTTCGGAATTGCTACCACGATCATTTCGGGATAAACATTATTTCCATTTACCTGGCTCATTTGCTGGATCATTCCCACAACTGAAGCAAAATGGCCGTCGCCATCGAGTAAGTAAACCACGGGCCAGTGCTGATTGCTATTACCGGAAGTCATGTCTGGTGTGTATACCCAGATCTTCCGCTGTTCTCCTAATATTTTAGAATATAGACTATCGGTTTTCCCAATAACAATTTTGTTGTCGTTTTGTGATTGCGCATTAAGCGCTAGAACAACTGCCAGGACGAAGAGAAACGTTTTTCTCATAACCAGAGGTTAATTTTAAAGTTTTGGACAAAACAAATGTATAGCGATTTGGTATTGTAGCTAGCGCCTCTCATCATAATATTTTTACTTTTTCTTGTTTATTTAATCAACTTTCTGTATTCTCTTCAACGCCTGTTGTGTCACTCACTTGAACGTTCAGGTCGCTACTCATCACTGATCACTCATTACTCATTAAATCAGCGAGATAAATATTTGTCGCGCCAGGAATGTTGCTCACAGATGACACCGATTTTCACAGATAATGTCAATAAAATTGAACCCTTCGTCTCTCATCATAAAGATTCTAAGGTTTGGGGATATACCTTATTAGTGCTAAGTTTTCGGAGTTTCGAACTAAATCTGTGTTCATCTGTGAAATCAGTGAGATAAATATTTGTCGTGCCAGGAATGTTGCTCACTGATTACACAGATTTTCACAGATAATGTATTTGAGTGAACCCCAGGAGGATCGCAAAGAAATTTCGCTCATTTTTTAAGTTTCACCCCCATTTCCCTTTTTGGACACGTAAAACAATTTATTCTTGTAATCAGTTTTAATGCATAACGACGGAGCAGTCACCAATACCGGGACGATAAAAATTGAATTGTACATTAGCATGATCAGCCAACAGCGACATTGGGACAGATGTATCGACGATATTTTTCGAGATCATGTAAGTTGTCAGCCTTTGACCAAATGGATTGTCGTGCATGCCGGCATGCCAGATAGAAACCTTTTCGGCCATCCATGTTTCAACCGGACCAACCGTGATCGCTTGTGAAGGAACAAGACTAATGTTTCCTCCTCCCGATGTTCTTGCATTTTGGGCAATCGTGATGGGATGCAGATCAACAACGCGGGTTGCCAGTTTGTGGTACTCTTGAGGAGGTGGAGGATCGTCTTTGTATTTCCCTTCTCGTTTCGGGGGATCATTAAATGCCCAATGCTTAATATCACCTTGCCCGCCCTGCATCACGGCGCAACGAACGCCGTCCCAGCTTTTGCGGTAAGTCTTTGTATCTGCTTTTGGAAAATGTAAGTTTTCGTCCGGCATCACAAGGTTCTTTTTTATCCGGTTAAAACAAAGTTCCCTGTCTGCTTTTTCAAATGACAAAGGATGATCCGGAGGCGCTTCTTTCCCGTCTATCACCCATTCATCCATGCCCCAAAAGTGTGCTGACTTCACAGAAATGTTCAGTTCATTGACCATTCGCGCAACCAAGGGAAGTTGTTCAGTAGGGCCAATGGGTCCGCAAATGCCAACAGGATTATCAGCCGTCGATTGCTGCCACGCCGTTACATATTCAAGCGCCTCGGCAAGATAAAAT
>DASYSW010000347.1:0-18066 GCA_036002905.1 Chitinophagaceae bacterium | reverse complement strand
CATGTTGAGTTGTATCTGTGATGGCGGGTGCAATTTCCTGCGCTGTCTCGGTTTGGATCGGTTCATTCGGTTGATTTAGCCGGTAGCTTATCCAGATGATCGCGGCGATCGTTGCGAGCGCAAGAAAAGCAAGAAAGAATTTTTTGGATGGCGGGCTTTTCTCTTCTTTTGGTTTTAGAGTTTCATACGTCGTTAGCAGACCATCAGAGATCGAAGTAGCCGATAATTCCTTGATCCCGGTTTCTTTCACCTTTCCAACGATCAGATGATCAGCAGTAAACTCCAGGCTCCCATTTTTATTTTTCACCAGTGTGCCGATGCCTTCGATCTGCAGGGGTTTGCCGATGTTCAGGAATTGAAGACCCAGTTCTATATAAGAGGCAAGATCGGAAGAGGCGAGGGTTCTCATTTTCCCCGTTTCTGCAGAAATAAAAACTACAAGGTTATCATCATCCTTTACCGACGCATTGTGTTCAAAGCTTATTCCTTCGGAGGGATGCTGGGCGTCACTATTTGTCCGCGCAGAAGGATCAAAGGAAAATGTACCGATGCCGGCGAGGTTGAGCTGTTTTTTTTGATACAGGTATTCGGCTAGTAAGGCGGCAAGTTTCAAGGTGGTTTGGATTTTGTCCGCACAAGATAAACAATTTGTATTACCATTACAATACGCGAAAACGCCGTTCTTGTTGTTCTGAATCTGACCTAATTTTACATTCAGAAGAAGAAACTATGGGTGTACTTACTTCGGAAGAGGAAAAATTCATTGAATACTGGGAACATAACCGTCTCAAAAAAAGGAAAATAACTAAGCAATTATCCATAGGCCTCCCTGTTGGAGTTGCGTTGGTGATCGGCATATTTGCCAGCGTTTTTGCGGGATGGGACAAACATGCCGATGTACAGATGAGGGAGGAAATACAGTATACGGCCGGACCGACACTTATCCTTGTCTTCATCGTTGCGGCGGTGCTGATTGTCGGCTTCATCGTCATCTTTTCTGCGCGACACAACTGGGATCTGAACGAGCAGCGCTATAAGGAGCTCAATGCCCGTCTTCATAAGGATGGATGATTGTGCGTGGGGTAGGTCTGGTTATTACTTGCAAAGGTTGCTCACAGATCACACGGATTTCCTCAGTGCGACTAGTATTATAATCATAGAACTGCTTTGTGTTCATTGTGGTTCGTCGTGTTCTTTGTGACCGACGGGGTGGTCACGAGGTACACGAAGCAGACACAAAGCTCACAACATTTACTTCTTACCTACGCCCGCGATGGGCAGGGTTTTAACGGCAAGACATTTTTTTAGAAATCTGGGTTAATCTGTGGAATCAGTGAGATGGATTCGCCGCCAATGTTTTATCCGCCCTATATTTGCGATTCAAAATTTACCAATGAAAACCTTTTTTACTGTTTTACTTACAGGTCTGGTGTTATCACAAACGGGTTGCCTGAAAAGTAGCACTTCCCAATCTTGCACACCTGCATCTGTCTCAAGTGAGGAGCCGGCGATACTTGCCTACGCTTCCAACAATGGCATTTTTGGTAATCATCATAGCAGCGGTTTGTACTATCAAATAATTTCTCCCGGCAGTGGGGCTATACCTACTCTTAATTCCAAAGTCTTCGTCACCTACACAGGTGAATTACTTGACGGACGCGTTTTTGATCAACAAGCTGATTCCAGCAAAACCGGTTGGGTGCTGGGTTCATTGATCCCGGGATGGCAAATTGGCCTACCCCTGATTCAGAAAGGAGGAGAGATAAAACTTATTATTCCGTCTTCACTTGGGTATGGCTGCGACGATAGCCGATTGCCTGTAAATTCTATCCTATACTTTGATATTCACTTGCTGGACGTGCAGTGATAACTTCAACGTCGAACATCACCTAACTTTGCTCAATGAATCCCCACGACTCATACGAGCCGATCTCGGTGTTTGATATTTTTAAAATTGGAATCGGACCTTCAAGCTCACATACACTTGGCCCCTGGCGTGCAGCGCAGCGTTTCATTCAATCCCTCAGAGAAAAAGACTATTTAGAAGAAGTTATTGACATTGAAGTTTTGCTCTATGGTTCATTGGCAAAAACGGGTCATGGACATGGAACTGATATAGCTGTTCAATTGGGCCTGAGCGGCGATGACCCCGTGACGTTTGATGTCAATAACATAGCAGCCAAGGTGAATGATATTGCTTCGATGAAAAAAATTCTACTTGGCGGATTGCGCGAAATTGACTTCGATCCCAAAGAGGACATTGATTTTCTCATCACCGAATCGCTTCCGTTCCATCCAAATGGACTTAGCTTTTTAGCACATTTAAGAAATGGAAATCATCTTGCCGAAACTTATTATTCTATCGGTGGCGGCTTTGTCACTAAAGAAGGCGAAGAAAATTCAGCAGCGGACGCGGTACAACTTAGCTTCCCCATACAGGTCGCGGATGATCTTTTGCATTGGTGCCGGAAAACAGGGATGTCTATTCATGAAATAGTCATGGAAAATGAAAGTGCCTGGAGACCTGAAGCCGAGACCAAAAAGGGATTGCTTGAGATATGGAAGGTGATGAAAGAATGTATGTATAGGGGCTGTCACACAACGGGTGTGTTACCGGGGGGATTAAATGTAAAACGTCGTGCCGCTGATCTTAATAAGCGATTGTTGAATAAAAAAGTTCAACCTAACTATGATGATTGGATAAAGGCGATTCACGCTGGTGGCAATAGCTTTAAGTATACACTTGACTGGGTAAGTTGTTTTGCTCTTGCCATCAATGAAGAGAATGCATCGTTTGGCAGGGTAGTGACCGCACCTACAAATGGTGCCGCAGGAGTTGTTCCGGCGGTGCTCCAATATTTCCTTGTATTTGACCGCACCCCTGACCCCTCTTCAAAGGAGAAGGGAGAGGAAGAAAAAATCATTCAGTTTCTTTTGGCGGCAGCGGAAATGGGAAGCATTTTTAAAAAAGGATCAACTATCTCCGCGGCCATGGGTGGTTGCCAGGCAGAGATCGGGGTTTCATCAGCAATGGCCGCTGCGGCGTTGACCGAATGCATGGGTGGTTCACAACGCCAGGCAATGATGGCTGCTGAAATTGCAATGGAACATCATTTGGGTCTCACTTGTGATCCGATTGCGGGTCTGGTCCAGGTTCCATGTATTGAACGCAACACAATGGGAGCGATTAAAGCTATCACGGCTTCCCAACTTGCATTACAAAGCACTCCTGATTTCGCAAAGGTTTCGCTTGATGGAGTTATCAAAACGATGTGGGATACTGCAAAGGATATGAATACGAAGTATAAGGAGACCGCCGAAGGAGGTCTTGCGGTCAATGTGCCCCTGGGATTGAAGGAATGCTAATTGGTGTTTACTTTTCTTCATGATAAATCGTCTACACCTATTCTTCTAAAAACTTAATGTTTTTTTGAAATTTATCAAGCTTTATTTTTTCTATACTTATGAAAATCGTAGTTTTATACAGAACCCAAATCAACTACATTATCTGTACTATCAGCGCCTTTGAAGCGCGCCATTCCTATCGCGAAACCTTTCAACGATCATCATCAGAATTCTTGAATCTTAAAATGGATTGAAGTGATTGCTATCAGTAGTGATCTCGAATTAACATTCGTGCGATGCTGCATTTGTGAGACCCATAATGCAACCGTGATCGGCAACGGCCAGGATTTTGAGTATCATACGAGCAACAAAACATTCTCGGTGATGAGATGCAATTCGTGTGGGCTTATTTATTTGAATCCTCGTCCGGTTATTTCTGAAATCAAAAAGATATATCCGTCAACCTATCACGCTTATAACTTCTCCGCAAACAATTTCGGCTTTCCCTATACGGTTCGATCAAGGATAGAGACGTGGAGATTATTAAACGATTGTCGTGGATTACCCGATAACGCCAGGATATTGGATGTTGGCTGCGGCGACGGATTTCACCTGGCTTTGCTCAAGAAGTCCGGCAAAAAAAACTGGTCACTCGAAGGCATCGATATTGACAAGCATGCCGTTGAGGCAGCAAGGCGTAAAGGACTCAAGGTACACTGCGGGACTGTCGAGGACATTGATCTGCCGGAAGAAAGTTATGACCTTGTGTTTATGATCATGACGATCGAACATTTGGCAAGGCCTGATAAAGCACTTCGTAGTGTAAAGAGCCTTTTGAAAAAAGGAGGAAGACTGGTTATCGTTACAGATAACACCGATTCAATGGACTTTAAATTTTTCAAAAAACATTATTGGGGTGGTTACCACTTTCCGCGGCATTGGAACCTATTCAGTAGTCAATCGTTTAATAAGCTGGCTAAGAAAACAGGCTTTGAAGTGATTGGATTAAGGACAATCGTAAGTCCTGTTAATTGGGTTTATTCAATACACAATAGCCTGGTTGATCATGGAAAGCCAAAGTGGCTTATCGACAGATTTACGTTGAAATCAACTTTTTCCCTTGCAGTTTTTACAATCCTTGATTTTATCTTCCAAAAATTTGGAAGAGGAGCGTTGTTGAAAGGAGTGTTTAGAAAGCCTCTGTGAATTTGAAGAATTGCAGGACAAGGCATGCCTTGTCTCTGCGCGTAAGAAATGCTGCTAATGCCGCCTATTGCAATCTTTTAAATACCAGTATAATTGTTGTCCCGGTACCGGGCTCGCTGTTTACTGAAATGCATGCATTGTGCAATGCAAGTATTTCTTTCACGTGTGACATTCCTACACCCAGTCCTTTTCCCTTGCGGGAAAAATTTTTATCGAACATATGAGCGGCTACGCCCGGTTCCATTCCGCAGCCATTGTCTTTGAATATTACTTTTACTTCATTCTTTACCATATAAACTGTGATCCAAAGGTTCCCTTCGCCTTCTTTTACTGCCTCTATTGCATTTACAATGATATTCAAAAAAACGATCGACAGCTGTTCGGCATTCCCATTTATCAGGAGACCCGGGCTGTAACTTCTCGACACGTCCAGTTTCTTTAGGAATATCCTGTCATCCGCTTTTTGCAGGCACTCTTCAATTACGTTGCAGATATCCGTCGGCACAAGTTCCATTTTGTTCTGACAGTTTATAGACAACATCTCCCTAAGCATGGTTTCGATCCTGTTAATATTTTTAGAAACGATATCAGTGAATATATTGAATGACAAGGGCAGATTATCGTCCTGGATCTCTTCACGCAAGGATTGATTGGCAAGACTTATCGCTGTAAGCGGGTTGCGGATTTCATGAATGATCATGCCAATTCTTTCCTGCACTGATAAGACGTCTTTTTCCCCGAGAGGTGAGTCGTGACCAGCCGTTTTCTTTTGCTCAATCTTTTTGCTCTCCCGCGAGGTGTTTATTTCTTTTGCCGCACTATTCGGCACAGCCTCTTCGCCATTGCTTTTACGTTGAGGCTGGTTTTGATTGTAAAGAATGGTGATAGATTTCATACCAGCTTCTTTTTTGAGTTAGGTAAAATCATTGTACTTCCAAAGGATCCGGATTGCAAAAACCTCTGCCAGGGACGCGTGAGTATTCAATAAATAAGTTTGGAAATAATAAGGAACGAAATGTTCTATGTAAAACTCGAATGGAGGAAACCAGACGGTAATGCAATATAATTGATTTGAGTTTTACAACTTGTTTTGTGCAAAAATAATTCTATTGTGCAATAATAAAAGTGGGACAACGTATTTGATTTTTTTTTTATAAAACCATTTCAGAATTACCTTATCAGTCCTTCAAGTGAAAAAGGAGTGGGCATTTGAAAAGCTTGGTTACCTTTAGTGTTCTACTCTCCGGAGGAATTACATATCGCAAGATTTTTGCCATGGTTGACGGGGTTTTCCCGTCATCTTTCTAATTCAAGCAATTTACTGGAACTTTAATGAGCCAACTTACCGTCGGCAGTGGCAGATGCGCTTCAGGTGTTTTAAGAAAGAAGCAAAGCTGAAAGAACAAACGCATAAGAGCACGAATCATGACGAGGCAGATTGTTGGATTTTTATTATTTTAATTTAGAAAAATGGCCAACGCGAATTTAAATAACAAGAAAAAAAGCGACATCGATGATACGGTTATTGGAAGCCCGCGTATCATCGTAATGGGTGCTTCATCAGGTGGATTCGAAGCGTTAAAAAAACTTATCCAGGGTCTGCCCCCCGATTTTAATGCTTCCATTTTTATCGTTTGGCATATGAGTCCGGATGTTCCCGGCATTTTGCCTCAGGTGCTCAACCGTGTCAACAAGATATATGCAGCACACGCTTATGATGGCGAAGAAATAAAACCGAACCGCATTTATATTTCGCAGCCTGATCATCATTTGCTTATCAGGAACGGCAAAGTGCGAATAACGCACGGACCGAAAGAGAATCGTTTTCGTCCTGCTATCGATCCGTTGTTTCGTTCAGCTGCATACGCCTACACCCATCGCGTTATTGGTGTGATCTTGTCGGGTGCACTGGATGATGGTACAGCAGGTCTCTGGGCCGTTAAACACTATGGCGGCATTGCCATTGTACAGGATCCGTCCGATGCGGAAGTTTCTGCAATGCCCGAAAACGCCATGCGCCAGGTAAATGTTGATCACTGTGTTCCCGTTTCAGCAATCGCAGAATTGCTTGTTCGTTTGTGCAAAGAACCAATCATCGAAAAAGCTGGTGTTATGAAAGATGAACAAACAAGAAAAGAGATTGAAATTGCCGCTGAAGAAAATGCTCTTGAAAAAGGTTTGATGGATTTTGGTGAGCTCTCACCATTTACTTGTCCGGAGTGTCACGGCGTGCTATCGAGATTGTATAATGGCGACCTGGTAAGGTACCGTTGCCATACAGGCCATGCATACACGGTTGCAGCGTTAATGGCATCGTTGACCGAAAAAGTCGAAGACGATTTGTATAACGCAATACGTGGCATGGATGAGACCATTATTTTACTAAACCATCTCGGGGATCATTATGCCGAGGCCAATCAGCCCCAGCTTGCGGCGTTGTTTTTCAAAAAAGCAAAACAAGCGGCAGACAGATCGCAGCTTGTGCGGCAGGCGGTGATGGCACATGAGCAATTAAGCAAAGACTCCCTTGAGAAAGAAGTGCAACATGACAGCGTGAGCGCTGGGAAATAAAGTTTATAATTGTTCCAGAAAATGGGAAAGTCAAAGGCAAATAATAAGGACGAGCAACCTGTTGCCGGGATCCTGTCGAAAGATGGTTTCATGATCACAGGTATAGGTGCTTCCGCAGGCGGCATCCGGGCTTTCCAGGATTTCTTTCAGAATGTGCCGGCGAATTCAGGAATCGCTTACGTCGTTATTTTACACATGTCCCCCGACCATGACAGTCACCTTGCACAGGTTTTACAGGCCACTACCAAAATGCGTGTAACCCAGGTCAATGAAAAAGTAAAGGTCGAACCCGACAATATTTATGTTGTTCCACCGAACCAGCATCTCACCATGTCGAACGGTCACATTATTGTAACGGCCAATACACAGTTAGAGGACCGCCGTGCGCCGGTAGATATTTTTTTTAGAACACTTGCCGAAGAACATGGTGGCAAAGCAATCGCCGTAATCTTATCAGGTACCGGGGCCAATGGTTCTATGGGTTTAAAACGCGTGAAGGAAAAAGGCGGTGCGACGTTCGTGCAAAACCCAAGGGAAGCCGAGTTCAATGAGATGCCCCGCAATGCCATTGCTACGGGATTGGTCGACGAAGTTTTAAATGTATCTGATATTCCTGCAAAGATCATCGCTTACAAAAATAATTTCGGGAAGGTTGTGATCGCCGAGGAGGCCGAGAGACGTCCGCAGGATCAGCAGCAGGCTTTGAGAGATTTGTTTAACGAACTGAGGTTGCGAACGGGACACGATTTTTCAAATTACAAACGACCCACACTGTTACGGAGAATTGAGCGGCGTATCAATGTGCACAGCCTGCCCGACCTGCCATCTTATGTTGCTTATATATATGAGCACCCTGAGGAGACAAGCTCATTGTTGAAGGACCTCCTGATATCAGTTACGAATTTCTTTCGCGACCCCAGGGCTTTCGAGATCATAGAAAATGAAATATTACCTCTGCTGCTCAAAAGAAAAACTTCGGAACACCAGCTGAGGATCTGGGTGGCAGGCTGCGCTACGGGTGAGGAAGCGTATTCTCTCGCCATTCTCTGTGCTGAAAAAACAAGCGGAATGATTGACGCCCCCAAAATCCAGATCTTCGCCACTGATATTGATGAACAAGCTATCACCGAAGCGAGGGAAGGATTGTACAGCATCAACGATCTTGCTGATGCTTCGCCTGAACGATTGCGCCGCTTTTTCACGAAAGAAGGAGACGGTTATCGCATTCGCAGAGAAGTGAGGGAAATGGTGCTGTTTGCCAATCATAATTTTTTAAAAGACCCACCATTTTCTCATCTCGACCTGGTCAGCTGCCGGAACGTGATGATCTATTTGAACAATTCCGCACAGGAACGGTTAGCGGAAATTTTCCATTTTGCACTTAATCCCGGCGGCTATCTTTTTTTAGGAACTTCTGAATCGGTTGACGGAGCCACAGATCTTTATGCTGTCTATAACAGGGAGAATCATGTTTTTCAAAGCCGGCACGTGACCACAAAAGCTTATCCTCTACCTGAGTCAGTGCCGAATTTTCGAATTGATAAACCGGTACTATCTATACCACCCGGTCACGAAAACAAGGTGCTCGAACGTATATCATTTGGCGATCTGCACCAGCAACTGCTCGAGCAATATGCACCACCGTCCCTTGTCGTAAATGAAGAATATGACATTGTTCATATCTCTGAACGGGGCGGCCGCTATTTACAAATTGGTGGCGGCGAACCTTCTAAAAATCTTTTAAAGCTGATCAGATCTGAGTTGAGGCTTGACCTCCGTTCAGCGCTTTACCAGGCAGCCCAACGGCAATCGGCCGTGGAAGCAAGAGGGTTAAAAATAACTATTGATAAAGAACCCGAAACGGTTAACATACATGTGCGTCCTGTATTGCGTGCAGGTGATACGGCGAGAGGATTTATTTTAATACTGTTTGAAACGTCGATAGAGGATAACGACCACAAGCAAGTATTGCTCGCTTCCGATGAACCTGTTGCAAAACATCTTGAAGAAGAACTGATGCGACTAAAAGCACAGTTGCGGCTGTCAAATGAGCAACACGAAGTTCAGCAGGAAGAATTGAAAGCATCCAATGAAGAATTGCAGGCAATGAATGAAGAGCTTCGTTCAACGGCCGAAGAGCTGGAGACAAGCAAAGAAGAGCTTGAATCGATCAATGAAGAATTGCGGACGGTGAACCAGGAATTAAAAGTAAAGATCGAGGAAACAACCCTCGCAGGCAATAACCTCCAGAACCTCATTAACTCGTCTGATGTTGGAACAATTTTTTTGGACCGGAGTCTTCGTGTCGCCTTTTTTACACCTGCCATCAGGCGAATATTCAACCTGATACCTACAGACTATGGCAGGCCGTTAAGTGACATCACCAACAAACTGGGTTACCATGAACTGGCGCAAGATGCAGAAATGGTATTGGACAAGCTCGCAGCACTGGAAAGGGAAGTAAGTACAGCGGAAGGAAAGGTATTCCTGATGCGCATATCGCCTTATCGCACCAGCGAGGACCGGATCAATGGCGTAGTGATTACTTTTGTCGATATTACCTCAAGAAAAGAAGCGGAAGAGCAATTGCGGCAAAATATGGATGAACTGACCCGCTTCAACCGCGCTATGGTAAGTCGCGAGTCGAGAATGATCGAGTTGAAAAAAGAAATCAATGAACTTTGCGTGCGACTGGGAGAACCTCCCCGCTATCCGCTGAAATTTGACGAAGAAAAAGAGGACGAACATGTTTGAATCATTGCAACATCGAAAGTTTGTTTTTGCGCCTGTTGATTCGGGCGCGGGCAATAAGACATCAGCCAAAAGGCAAGGCATTGTGTCCAGACTTGACCTGACCGCGGATATTGAGGAATTAAAAAAAGTAAACGGCGAACTCAGGGAAGCACGTCGTGCTGCTTTTAACTTGCTGGAAGACGCCCAACAAACAGAATCGCGACTTGCGAATGATCTTGGCAACATGCGACTGCTCACGCGGCTGGCGCAGGAACTTGTTTCGGACGAGAGATTGGAAACCTATTATGACAGTATATTAAATACTGTCATCGCTCTAACAAAAGCCGATGCGGGAACTTTCCAGCTATTGAATAAAGAAACACAACAACTGGAAATGGTCGCGAGCAAAGGATTTGAGAAAAATTTCATCAATTATTTTGAGTTTGTTGGTGCAAAGTCTAATACATCCTGTGGCATCGCACTAAGAACAAAGGAAAGAGTTCTTATTGATTTCGACGTGCCGCCTGGCGAGGATCCGGATGGTTCTCTAAGAATGCATGTGGAGGAAGGAATTCTTTCTGCACAATCAACACCGCTTATTTCACATTCAGGAAACACAATAGGCATGGTCACGACGCATTTTAGAAAACACTATCGCCCGGGCGAACATGAATTGTATTTTATTGACCTGGTCGCACGAATGGCGGCGGATATGATCGACCGAAAAAAGGCGGAGGCAGCGTTGCGTGAAAGCGAGGAACGACTCCGGCGGCTCAATGCATCACTTGAGCAAAAAGTGCTGGAACGCACAAAAGAACTCAGTGAAAAGGATACTCGCCTCACAAATCTCAACGAGTCCCTATTTGCCATGAACAGGGAAATGCATGCATTGAACTCGGAATTAAAAACCTTTACTACTGTTGCCGGCACTAATTACAGGGAAACATTGCGGCATCTTTACATTCATCTTGAGACGATCGTAATGCAAGATGCCCGCAATTTGTCAAATTCCAGTCGCGCAAACCTGAGAAGGGCCCAGGGGGCCGTGCAAAAAATGAAATTGCTTACCGAGGATCTTATAGAGTTTTCAAAACTGCACGAGATCGGTTCCAAGGAAGAGAATGTCGATTTGAACAGAATTTTTCAAACTGCCTTAAGTGATTTCACAAGTAAAGCCATTCATGCGCAGATGGACATCAGCTGCGAAGAGTTGCCGTCAATCAGTGGGTCTACTCCACTGCTTTCCCTTCTGTTTCATCACCTGCTTGACAATGCTATTAAATTCCGAAAGACAGATAAAGATCATAAAATAAAGATTACTTGCCAGGAATTGGAAAATGACGAGCATGTAAATGACGAAGGTATTATAGAAAATTCCACGTATTGGGTTATTAGAATTGCCGACAATGGCATCGGATTTGACCAAGAAGAGTCCGAAAAAATATTTGACATGTTTTACCAATCGCAGGAAAAAGGCAAATACAAGGGGTCAGGCGTGGGACTTGCCATATGCAAAAAGATCATGGAAATGCACGGCGGGTTTCTTATCGCTGAAAGCAAGCCGGGTGAAGGGGCTGCCTTCTCTTGCTATTTTCCATCAGGACACACGCTTATTGATTCCCCTGGTAAATGAAAGCTCATGGCGAAGGATCTTTGTAAATTTTCGTTTGAAGCCGTGTATCGGCGCCATAGTTTTTGGTCATTTTTCTGTATTGGGATGCCTGCAAAGTTGCCAGTAGTCAACGATCATTTTAATATCGCTCTTGATCTCTTTGTAACTTGTTCCCTTTTTGAAAAAACCCTGGACGGTCATTTGAGTGTAGGCTTCGTTGACAACTTCCTGGCTCACAAAAGTTGAGTAGAAAACAAAAGGAGCCACCATTCTGTGAAAATCTGTGTAATCTGTGAGAAACACTTATTTCTAGAAAGCCTTCTTCGTATCCACCTTTATTTCTCCCAATCTCTTTTCTACTTCTGCGGTCATGGTTTCCTGGTAACGGCCTCCCAGGTATGTAGCTAAAAATTTTTCTGCTTCAGCAAGCATGGCCATATTATTCACCGGTCTCGCAAACCCATGGCCTTCATCAGGAGCAAGGATATATTCGACGGGGAAATTTCTCTTGCGCAATGCATTCACGATCTGTTCTGATTCTGCTTTATTAACCCTCGGATCATTCGCGCCTTGCGCAACGAGCAATGGTGTCTTTATTTTATCTGCAGAATTCAATGGAGATTGCCTTTCGAGTTGCTTTTTGCCTTCATCTGTCGTCGGATCGCCCATTCGTAAATAAAAAAGCTTGCGGATCGATTCCCAATAGGGCGGAATAGAATTCAGCAATGTAATAAGATTAGAAGGACCTACTATAGAGACAGCGGCTGCATAAAGATCAGGAGTAAAAGCCACGCCGGCCAATGTTGCATAACCACCATATGATCCACCCATGATGCCGACATGCTTTGCATCAACAATGCCTTCACTGATGAGATATTTTATTCCCCATGTAATATCGTCTTGCATTTTATCACCCCACTGCCTGTTACCTGCATCAAGAAATTTCTTTCCATAACCGGTAGAAGCCCTGAAGTTGGGCAGTAACACGGCATAACCACGATTCGCTAAAAATTGTGCAAAGGAATTATAACCCCACACGTCTCTTCCCCATGGCCCACCATGTGGAAAAGCCACCATTGGGAGATTCTTTGCCGGAACGCCTTTCGGTAAAACTAAATAAGCGGGGATCTCCAAACCGTCGGATGATTTGTATTTGATCGCTTTCATAGGCGCCAGTGATTTTGTAGGTATATCCGGCCGCGGGCGATACTGAAAAGCTAACTTTTTTGTTTTGCGATCAAAAAGGTAAGCGGCGCCGGGATCAATGTCACTATATGCAGTCAGTAACCAAAGATTTTCATCGGCGGTGGATGAAGTAAAGTTGAGCAATAAGCCTGGCAATTCTTTTTCAATGATCTTATAATCCGCTTCAAATTCCCTGTCCTTCCAATAGAGTCTTTCCTTTTCATCTGTGTAAGAAGTGAGGATGATGTTCTTTTTAACGTCGGAAAAATTTGCACCTCCGAAATCAACCCTGTTCATTGGATCCTTTTCGACAAATGTTTCTTTCATCGAAACGGGATCTAATAATACAAGTTGTTTCAGGTCCCTGTCGTCACCCTTATTAGTCGCTATGTAGTATTGCTTATTGTCTTTGTCAAAAGCATATGTGTCAAATTCTTCAAACGGACCGGTATGATAAATGGGAACCAATTCTTTTTCATCGACACGCAGCAGGTCATTACTTCCATCTTCATTGGCACGTGTGGCTAAGCGAAGTTTATCACTCCAATCAAAGATCCAACCAGTAATGCGATCGGTATCGCTGTTTTGACGAAGCAATGTTTTCTCACCTGTAGAAATTTTTAGCTTATACAGGTCGTGCCATTTCTTGTCACGATCATTCAATCCAATGTACAAGGCATCTGGATCAGATTTGGGTACTGAATAAATAAAGGTGCGCACGCCTTTGAAATCAGTAAGGGCCCTGTTGGTAGGGATATCCTGGCCAGCGACTGGCTTCTCAGAAGGATTCACGGCATAGACATTAAAATTTTCGTCGCCACCTTTGTCCTGTACATACAAAATATATTTTCCATCTCTTGACCAGAAATAACTCCGGATCGGTCGTAGTGTATCGGATGTCAAAGGATGCGCAGACTCAAAAGGTGCACTCGCATCTTTCACCCATACATTCATAGTGCCTTTGTAAACTTTTAAAAAGGACATGTATTTTCCATCCGGTGAAAGCTGGCCGCCGGCTATTACCGGGGGACCAAAGAACAGTTCGCGATCTATTATCGGAGGTAAACTGCTGGTTTGTGCTTGGGTTGTTACTGCTACTGCAAGAAACGCGATCGAAAAAATGGTTTTGGTAAATCGCATAGTTTGAAATTTTTAGTGAACAGAAATCATTTGAAGAGGCGTAAGTCTTCTTTATGAAGTTAAAAAGAAATACCTAGTGAGTGAAAATATTTCGATAGGCGGTTGCCGGTGATGTTTCAGCGAAAATCTGCGAAATCTGTGAGAACAAAGGATTCTACATTGTTGTGATCCTTCGTGTATCTCGTGAATTTTAGTTCACAAGCGGAGGGTTAAAACCAATTGTGATATTGTCTGAAAGGCCCTGGCTTTAAGGGCAGGGTAAATAAATTAAACCCCGACTGGGCTTTAGCACACCAATCAATGAAAATCGGAGTAATCTGCGGTTGAGTTTGGCTGCATATTTGATTAGACTACGATATAATATGAGTAGCGAACCAAGATCTTCCTACATATTTCGCCTGGCCTGCATCTTTATTGTAATTGTATTGTTGGTCACAAGCCTGTATTACCTAAAAGCTGTGTTGGTGCCGATGTTGTTTGCGATCATCTTTGCCGTCATGCTTTTTCCCTTTTGCATAAGACTGGAAAAATGGGGATTTGGAAAAGGTCTTGCGTCCTTCACGACGGTTTTTGTCACAACAGTTTTTCTCGGGCTTCTTGTTTACCTGCTTTTCAACCAAATCAGTTCTTTCATTACACATGCGCCACAACTGTCGGATAAACTGGATTCCATCGTAAAGTCGATCAGGGATTTTGCAGCGGAGAGATTTCATCTTAAGAAAACGGTTGTGGCCGACAAGATCCAACAACAGTTAAGTGGACTGGAAAATAATTCCGGCGCAATTCTGTCCAATGTTATCGCACATCTTCCTGTTTTTCTCGTGAATCTTTTCCTGGTGCCTTTATATGTTTTCTTTCTTTTGTACTACCGGCATTTCTTCCTGGAATTCTTTTATAAAGTTTTTTACAGGGCCGATAAAACAGACATTGACGAAACACTGGGAAACCTGAACCTGGTCATAAAAGGATATGTATTTGGACAATTTCTCGATATCATCATTATCGGGTTTGCCAACGCACTCACTTTATATTTCCTTGGTATTGGCTACCCGATCGTACTTGGTTTCGGGATCGCTGTACTTTGTATCATTCCCTATCTTGGTATGATCATCGCATCAATTGCCGCCCTTCTTGTTGCGCTATTGACAACTACCACAACATGGCAGCCTTTGACGGCATTAGTTGCGCTGTGGGTTATTCATATCATCGACTCAAATGTTGTGGCGCCTTATGTTATCGGATCAAGGATAAACCTGAATCCTCTTGTTGCGATACTTGTGTTGATCCTCTTCGGGGAAATGTGGGGCGTCGCAGGACTGTTTCTTGCCTTTCCACTCGCCGCAATTCTAAAAGTGATCTTTGACACGATACCGGGTTTAAAACCTTACGGGTTCTTATTGGGTGAGCCACAGAAGTACCATCTTAAAAAATATTCTTTGCCCCATTTGAAAAGGGTGCAGCACATCGAAGAACTGAGGCAACATTCTCCTTTAAATGATGTATTACCGGGTGAGCCCGGCGCTGATCCTCTTCCTGGTGATATTAAAGAGGCGGGCTAATGCATCTGTGGGTCTGGCCATCCGTGAAAATCTGAGTAATCTGTGAGCTATTTCTCTCACTATTACACGGAAAGGCTGGGATCTTTGAAAATAAACCACGGAGACATTGAGTACATGGAGCTACACGGAGAAACTCTGTGATTTTCTGTGCCTCCGTGGCAAATTACAACGTACCGTGCAACCTGTGATTAAATCCGGGTAAGCTGCGGTCTAGTTCAGTTGTGGATCCAATTCCAGGTCCTTCATTTCAACATTGCTGTAATCCCTGATCTCGTTATAAAGAGTATCCCTTTCGATAGGTTGTCTCTTGACCTGCTTGATTAGTGTGACTAATTCTGCGGTTGTCATTGAAGGCTTTTGTTCTTCTGCACCGGCCATCGAATAAATCTTTGTAGTGTCATCGATCGTTCCATCGATATCATTTACACCAAATGATAAACTCAGCTGTGCATTTTGTCTTCCCAACATCGGCCAGTATGCTTTTAAGTGGGGGAAGTTATCAAGATAGATTCTTGCTACTGCATACATTTTCATGTCTTCAACTATACTGCTTTCCGGAACGTAACTCATGTCATTATCCTTGTTACGGAATTTTAATGGAATGAAAGTATTAAAGCCATGCGTCTTATCCTGCAATTCACGAAGTCTTCGCATGTGATCAATGCGATGTTTGTATTTTTCGATATGGCCATACAGCATGGTGGCATTTGTATGCATTCCTAAACGATGCGCTGTTTCATGAATATGAAGCCATCCATCCGCGTCAACTTTATCTGCACAAATTTTTTCTCTTATCTCGGCATCAAAAATTTCTGCGCCCCCACCGGGTAAAGAATCAAGCCCTGCGTCTTTCAAATATTTCAGACCTTGTTCGGCATTCATTTTTGCTTTGCGAAACATATAATCCAGTTCAACCGCGGTAAAGCCTTTTATGTGAAGGCTGGGGCGATGAGCTTTTATTCTTTTCAAAACATCAGCAAAGAATTCAAGATTAAGTTTTGGATGAACGCCACCGACAATATGCACTTCCGTGATCGGTTTGCCATCGTAACTCTTTACCATGTTCAGCATATCGTCAGCGCTTAATTCCCATCCTTCTTCGCGATGAGCATACAGTCTCGAATAGGAGCAAAAATTGCAGCTGAATACGCAAACATTGGTGGGTTCGATATGAAAGTTGCGATTGAAATAGGTTTTATCTCCGTGAAGTTTTTCTCTGACGTGGTTTGCAAGTGTGCCTAGAAATGGGAGCGAACCTTTTTCAAAAAGAAGTAATCCTTCATCGTCAGTGATTCTTTCATATCCGAAAATTTTTTCAGCAATTTTTTGGAGGTCTGCAGATATATTGTCTTTAGTAAACAATTCTATATTCCCGTTCATGAAACAAAGTTAATCCTTTGTATTATTTGGACTAAAGCCCAATGAGAGTTCATTCAATACGCCTGGCCTTAAGGCCCTGGCTTATCCAGGCACGTTACCATGGGTTTTAATCCTGAAATATCTTCCAACTATCTCATTTGGGCTAAAGCCCAGCGGGGGATCGAATGCATTGCCCCGGCCTTACGACCGGGGCAATGCAGGACAGGCAAGACCAAGAATGCACGCCTTTAGGCAGGCGCTAATCTGATTTGGCTTTTTTTGAACAATCTCATCACCATCCTTTGTAAATTTAGTTATCATTGGTTCCGAGGAATGCATTAGAATCGCATAACCAAATTCTAAATGAAAACCGCAATCGCTATCGCTGCTCATCCCGACGACATTGAATTGATGATGGCAGGAACGTTGTTATTGCTTAACAGAGGGGGATATGAAATTCATTACATGAATCTTTCGACTGGCAATTGCGGTAGTTCGGAATACTCGAGTGAAGAGATAACGCGGATACGCTTTGAGGAAGCCAAACATGCCGCCCAAATTCTTGGTGCGCATTTTCATCCTCCTTCCTGCAATGATTTGGAAATTTTATACGATCTGCAAACTCTAAGGCAGGTTGCATCAGTGATCCGCGCGGTAAGACCAACTATTGTCTTGACGCATTCGCCGGAAGACTATATGGAAGATCATGTCAACACCTGTCGACTGGCGGTTACGGCGACCTTTGCACGAGGTATGCCCAACTTTGAATCAGAGCCTTCGCGGTTGGTTGACAATTATGATTGCACAATTTATCACGCTTTGCCGCACACGTTAAGAGATAGTTTTCGTCGGTATATCATGCCCGGTTCATTTGTTAATACGGGCGCTGTGCAAGAAAGAAAACTGCAAGCATTAAGTGCACACAGGAGCCAACAAAGCTGGCTTGGCGTAAGTCAGAAGATGAACTCGTATTTGCAGGCTATGGAAGATGTTTCTTTGATGGTAGGGAAGATGTCTGGATCATTTACGTATGCGGAAGGATGGAGGAGGCATTTGCATTTTGGTTTTTGCGGTCCGGATGATGATCCGTTAAAAGATCTTGGAAGTGATTACTTGATCAATGCAGCTTATGAAGAGAGCCTGGATGCAATGTGAAGAATGTATAGTGAAGTTGTTCATTATTCCTGGTTGTATTTTCTTCTTCCTTAAATAAAACTATTATGTCGCGTAAATTGAGTGCTATCGCCCCCGGTTGGTGGGATTACACAACACTTCACACTGATATCATCGCCGAGGTTGCGCAGCTCACACCCGAAAAAATGCTGAAACTTTCGAGGCCTGGTTTTATGGTTGTGA
>DASYSW010000346.1:0-3596 GCA_036002905.1 Chitinophagaceae bacterium | reverse complement strand
AGCTTGGTACAAAACTGTAATTGTCCGTGATATCAAGCAAAGGAAGTTTGGCATCTGTGTGCGTAGGTGTCCATGAATCATACAACATACGTTTGGATCGATTGCCACTGAATCCGAAAAAGTCAGTGAAATACCGGGTATAGTTGAAAATTTCGTTGCCCAACTGCCCATTCAGGAACATTGAAAAATCAAAGTTTTTGTAGGTAACATTAAAATTGAACCCGAAGATCAAATCCGGGTTCGGATCTCCAATAACTCCTTTGTCAAGATCATTAATTACTTTATCACCATTGATATCCTTCCAACGAAAGCGCCCGATCTTGGCACCTTGTTGGGTGCTTGCAGCGGCTTCCGCATCACTCTGGAATATTCCATCTAGGGTATAGCCGTAGAAGGTGCTCATCGGGTGTCCTACTTCGTTTCTTACCACCGGCCCGATCCTGGTTTCAGGTATTGCCGGGAAGAAAGTCGTAAGACCCAGATCCGGGGCCAGTTCATCGATATTGTTCTTGTTGAACGTCAGATTCGCAGTAATGTCATATTTCCAATCGCTGCCTATCCTGTCTCTCCATGTCGTACTGAATTCAAACCCTTTATTTGATATCTGCCCTAAATTGTAATACGGGGGACCCACGGCAGTACCAAATAAACCGGCCGTGCCGGGTTGCTGGATCTGGAATAAAAAGTCCTTATTTTTTCTCTGATAAACGTCAAAAGAAAATTCAAGCCTGTTTCTTAATAATACTGCGTCGAGCCCTACGTTATACTGTTTCTGTTTTTCCCAAACAACTGGTAATCCAAGTTGAGTAATAGAATATCCGGTAGCAGCTGATGTGTTGGTTCCATTAATATCATAAAATGTACTGCCCGGTCCACCACCAAGTGTTGTATAGTTTACATTGCCATTTATTGCGTCATTTCCGGTAACTCCCCATGCCCCTCTTAGTTTCAAACTATTCAACCAGGTTACATTTGAAAGGAAGTTCTCATCGGTCATCACCCAGGCTGCTCCCAGTCCGCCAAACGTTTGACCTTTTTCTACTGCAAAGTTTGACGACTGGTCGTAGCGGACAGTCCCATTCAAAAGATATTTTCCTTTGTAACCGTATTCAACTCTTCCTACGTAGCTTTCCTTGGCATTGTTTGTTCCTCCGCTACTATAGACGTTTCGGGTAGCCGGATCGGCCAATCCTGTATTTAAATACCACAAGTCAGTTGATTGAAGGAAATAGCCATTCAAACTACCTCCGATGATCCTAAATTCATTTAATTGTGATTCATGAACTCCAAGAGCTTTTATCGAATGATCACCAAAATTGTTATTGTACGTTAGTTGTTGAGCAAATATCCAATGTTTATACCTGTCGGTCTGCTCATTGAAGCCATTTGAACCAGCCTGCTCGTTGGATTCGTAGTCAATAAAGGTGAAGTTTTTCTGGAAATTGACAGTGTAATCAACGCCGTAACTGATACGACCGGTAAAATGATTCAGAAATCTTACCTCGCCAAACACTCCCGCCAGCATCCTGAACGTTTCTCCCCTGTTATCTTTATTGCGGTATACTTTGGCCAACCCGTTCTTCCCATTACCAAAACCGGCCTTTGTACCGCCCCAATTTCCGGCGATATCATATACCGGGATAATGGGTTGCATTTTGAGTATTCCTTCAGTTATTGTATTCTGCTCTACCTGGTTGCCATTAGGTTGACCCACCCCATCTGAAAAGGCCATAGTGAAATTTTCACCGAAAGTGAAGCCCTTCACTTTAAAATCCGAATTAGCGCGCAAAGTATATCTTCTGAAATCTGTGTATCTCATGATACCATCCTGGTCAAAATAGTTTGCACTGAAAAAATAACGACCCCTTTCGCTACCACCTGAAGCACTTATATTGTATTCCTGTATTGAAGCATCATGAAAGACCGCATCCCACCAGTTAGTGCCAGGTGATGCTTTCATGATCAGGTTATTTGGATAATTGTAGGTAGAGGGATCAATAACGATGGGAGTATTTGCATTTTGAGGGAGAGGATTCACATATTCGGGCAATACCGGCTGCGGACCAACTCCATAGATCCTGGCTGTGATAGCATCAGGCGCAGCGGGCCATTGGCCTGCGTTATTGTAAGACTGGTAAACTAAGTCAGCATATTCCTGCGCGGTGCTCAGTAAATATTTGTCGTACGAATTGGTGGCCCGTTGAGTTCCAATATAGCTGCTGAATTCGATTTTTGGCTGACCTGCTCTTCCTTTTTTCGTAGTGATAATAATAACTCCATTATTTGCCCCGATTCCGTAAGCAGCCGTGGTAGCAGCATCTTTCAACACTTGGATGGATTCAATATCATTTGGATTTATCGTGTTTTGATACGCTCCGCGAACCTGGACGCCATCAATAACGAGAAGGGGTTCACCTCCACCAAGAGTAAATGTTGAATTGCCTCTAATACGAATACTGGCTGCCGCTCCGGGTTGTCCCGAAGTGGTTACTGAAACACCTGATGCTTTACCTTCAATTTGCTGGTTAAAAGATGGAGAGGCGATCTTGGTCATCTCGTCCGGTTTGACAACCGAAATAGCACCGGTTAAATCTCTTTTTCTCTGAGCGGTATAGCCAGTAACAACTACCTCTTCCAGGCTGTTCATTGAAGTTTCCATGGAAATGTTAATTACGGGGCGGCCATTTACCGAAATTTCCTGGCTTTTATGGCCCACCACGGTAACGACGAGGATAGCATTGTCATTTGCTGAAATTTCGAACGTTCCATCGTTCCCGGTCACAGTCGCGTTCGTAGTTCCCTTCACTTGTACGGTGGCTCCAGAGACCGGCTGGTTGGTGTCTTTGTTTGTGATTTTTCCCGTAATTCTTTTTTGAGCTAACAAACTACTGCTGGCAAGCAATAGCAAGATCATGCAAAAAAGCCTCAGGCAAGAGTTGTTCTTTTTGAGCATAGCAGTAATGTTTAATATGGTTTATTTCGCCCATAAAACAGCTACTTAACTACTCAACTCGAAACAACTAGCTAATATATTCTTACCTGGTAAAACAAGATGCCCAAGGGGAAAGCGGAAGAGCCGATTTGCTTAGCCCAATGTGGAGGTAAGACAGACTTAAGATTTCATAATAGAATCTCACAGCAGTTGGTTCAAAATTTAAATAGGGCAAATCGTAAGCAAATCGAAATCGAATCTAAAGTTTAAAAAGGATTCGACAAAATTATTTTTCAAAAAAATATAATTTTTTTTCAAGAGGATTTTACTTCAATGAAATTTGAACTGTAGCGCGATGAAAGAAAGAAAATTCTATGACAGGCTTTTGAAGATGCCGAGTTCTAGTCCGCGCAATTCTGCCAATCCCCGCAAACGGCCAATGGCACTGTATCCGGGATAAGTTGTCTTTTTCAGATCGTCCAACATCTGGTGACCATGGTCGGGTCGCATGGGGATGGAAATATTTTTTCGCTGTTGCAGTAAAACAATTTCCTTTATTACACTATACATGTCTACATCTCCACTTAAATGATCAGCTTCAAAAAAATTCCCTTCTTCATCTCTCTTTGTACTGCGCAAATGAATAAAATGAATGTGGTCGCCT
>DASYSW010000345.1:0-14281 GCA_036002905.1 Chitinophagaceae bacterium | reverse complement strand
GAGATCGGTCGTGGCGCAGATGGCAAATATGATTTTTATAACATGACCTGCTCGCTGGCCATGCTAAAAGAAAATGAAAATTGAATGGACCCGAAACTCCAGATCATCGCAGATAATATTCAGCAAGCAACCGGGTTATCCGACGCGGAAAAGGAATTACTTCTACGAACTATAAAGGACGCAGACAAAGCTCAAGGCCTTTCAAAATTCAAACTCGAACGTCTCGAACACGATAAGCACACTCTCTCGGTCATGCTGGAAGAAAGTATTGAAGACCTTCAAAAAAAATCGAGAGCGATCGAAGAACAAAACCGTGAGCTGGAGATTGAATCATCCCTTGAAAAAGTGCGAACAGTCGCGATGGGTATGAGAAAACGGGACGACATGCTGGATATATGCCGTACGATAGCGCAACAATTGGAATCGCTTGGGATAAAAGAAATACGGAATGTTCAAACTGCCATTTTTTATAAGGACAAAGGAACCTATGTTAACTATGAATATTACAAGTTGCATGATAAAGCGCTGGTGACTGAAGTAGATTATACGAGCGATGAAATATCCGTAGAATTTGCCACCCAGATGATAAGAGGAGGAGAGGAAATTTTCATCCGTCACCTGGAAGGCCCGCAAGTGAGAGACTGGCTGAATTTTCAGAAAACTACCAATGTTTTCATTGATACGCATCTTGAAGAAGCAAGATCGCTGACCTATCACTGGTTTTCACTCGGAGCGGTTGCCATTGGCGCCTCCACTTATGCCCCATTAAGTGAGGGAGACATCACTCTGTTTAAACGGTTCAGAAATGTATTTGATCTTGCCTATCGCCGCTATCTGGATATTGAAAAAGCAGAGGCACAGGCAAGAGAAGCAAACATTGAAGCCGCTTTGGAAAAAGTGCGAAGCAAGGCCAATGCAATGCACCGAAGTGAAAATCTTCGCGAGGTGATTAAAGAAGTTCATGCACAGCTAAGACATCTTGAATTTCGATTTGACAGTGCAGATTTTTTGACAGAGTATACTGACAAGGGTTACAATATTTGGTTGGCGACAGCAGATCCATCACTTCCGTCTCCGCTTTTTGTCCCTTATTTTGATCACAGGATCTTTCACTTGTTAAATGAAGAAGTTAAACAGGGGCATGATTTCTTCACATTCCGATTAACTCAGGAGGAGAAAGATCAATACTTCAGGCATGTGTTTGCGACATCCTTAGCACAATATGAGCATGAAGAATCGAGGCAATTTGTGTTGAGTGCAGAAGGCATGGCAACATCCTGTGTGGTTTTAAAAAATATTATTCTGTCCATTACAAATTTTGCTTCCATTCCTTATAAAGAGGAAGAAAACAACATTATAAAACGTTTCGCCTATGTTTTTGAACAGTCATACATCCGTTTCCTTGATCTAAAGAGAGCCGAAGCGCAGGCAAGAGAATCCCAAATTCAATTGGCGCTGGAAAGAGTTCGGGCAAGGACAATGGCGATGCATGATAGTAATGAACTTGCCGAGGTCGCTTCATTGCTATTCGAGCAAGTCAGGCAATTAGGAATAGAAACCTATGCCAGTGGTTTCAACATTTGGGATAAGGAGTATAAAAATCTTGTCTCCTGGATGAGTAATCCTACAGGTTCGATCAATCCACCTTTTGAAATGCCGATCCATAGTTATGATCAGCATGAACGCATATATCAATCGTGGAAACGTCGAGAATCATTTATAGAAGACGATATTACAGGAGAAGCCCTGGACAGACATTATAAATTTCTCCGCTCATTTCCCTTGCTTGATGAAGCGTTCAGTAGATCTGAGAAAGCTGGGATTGAAAGTCCACGGAGGCAGGTTCATAACAATGCTCATTTTTCAAATGGGTATTTATTGTTTATTACACTGGAACCTCGACCTGAAGCACATGATATTTTTAAACGATTTGCAAAAGTCTTCGATCAAACTTATACCCGCTTTCTTGACCTTCAAAAAGCAGAAGCGCAGGCAAGGGAAGCTGAAATAGAAGCAGGATTGGAACGAGTAAGGGCAGGCTCAATGGCAATGCACCAAAGTGAGGACCTTCATAAAGTGCTCAGCATAATGGCTGACCAGTTATCGCATCTTGGAATAACATTCAATTCGGCAACTTTTGTAAAGCCGAATGATGATAATAGTTGGGAGCTTTGGACTTTCGCTCCCCACGGTCAGTACTATCCTCTCCAACTCCATGTTCCCTATATTAAACACAGAGCATTTGACGAAACAATTGAAAAAGCAGCAAAAGGAATTGATTTTTTTACCGATGTAATGAATAAGGAAGAAAAGGATATTTGGTTTCATCATTTTTATGAAAATACGGAGGCGAAAACGATTCCTGAAGAAAGAAAACAATATGTCTACAATAGTAAAGGTCTTGGCCGTTCGATTTTTATATTAAAGAATATTTGGCTCGCGTTCCTTAACCTTGATGCCACCCCCTTTAGTGAAGAAGATAATTCGATATTTAAACGTTTTGCCAAAGTTTTTGAGCAAACATATACCCGTTTCTTAGATCTCCAAAACGCCGAAGCCCAGGCGAGAGAATCACAGATCGAATTGGGATTGGAAAGAGTGAGAGCAAGGGCAATGGCAATGCAACGATCTGATGAACTCACTGAACTGATCGCTACCGTTTCTGAAGAATTGGGCAAACTTGATTTTGCCCTGGACAGAAGCATTATTAGCATTATTGACCAGCAAACCCTGGGGCAAATATGGTGGATGTCGCATCCTGAATCTTCAACGCCTGTCGGTCTGTTCATGAAATACCATGAACACAAACCCTACCTGGCTCTGCTAAATGCCTGGCGTGAGCGGCAACTGAAATTTCAATACATACTTGAAGGAGATACGAAGAAAGAGTGGGACAAATTTTTATTTGCAGAAACAGAGCTCTCGCAATTACCTGCCATTGTGATAGCCAATATGAGATCGAAAGAAAAAGTGTACCTGTCTTGTTCTTTCAACAACTTTGGGTATTTGTCCGTAGCTACACTTGAACCTTTATCAGAAGAGCAGTTTGATATCCTCCTTCGGTTTGCCAAAGTCTTTGATAATACTTATACCCGGTTTAACGATCTAAAACAAGCCGAAGCACAAGCAAGGGAATCGCAAATCCAATTGGCATTGGAGAGAGTTCGAGCAAGAACAATGGCCATGCAGCAGAGCAATGAACTCTCAGAAGCCGTTTATGTCTTGTTTCAGCAATTCAAGGAATTGGGTGAAAATCCCGACCAGGCTACCATTGGAATTGTCAACGAAGAAGAACAAGTGATCGAGTATTGGGTGACGATGTACGGCAATCAAATGGACCGTGTGTTCAAATTTTCAATTGATGAACCGCATGTAACCAACAAGATCTACAATGCCTGGAAGAAAGGGGATAGATCCTTGGTGATCGATCTTAGTGGCAAAGAACTGTATGAATTTACCACTTACCGTGAAAGTATGGGGGGAGCAAAGCGAAACCCGGAGGAAAAACGGCGCGTTATCAATGTCGCTTTCTTTTCAAAAGGCTTACTAAATGTTCAATCCAATCAAAACCGGTCCGATGAAAGTATCCGTCTCCTCGAGAGGTTTGCAGCAGTGTTTGATCAGACCTATACGCGTTTTATTGATCTTCAAAGAGCAGAGGCACAGGGACGCGAAGCGCAAATACAACTGGCCCTGGAGAGAGTGCGTGCACGAACAATGGCCATGCAGAAAAGTGATGAGTTGGCAGATGCCGCTAAATTATTATTTCGACAAGTTGAAGAATTGGGAATTAAAGCCTGGACAACCGGCTTCAATATCTGGCAGGAGAATGGTACATCTTATATTGATTGGCTCACCAGTCCGACGGGCGAATTCCTCGAACCATACACCGTAGATACTACTACCCATCCGGTATTCGCAGCAGTACGGGAGGCAAGACAAAGAGGAGATGATTTCTTCGTGTCGGTAACGGAAGGAAAAGAAATAAAAGAGATCTATGAGTTATTGAATCGATTCGGTGACAAAGGGCAATTCCAAAAGATGCTGGACTCAGGAATTGAATTTCCCTCACACCAGATAAACCATATTGTGTTTGGATCACAAGTGAGTTTGTTATTCGTTACCTATGAGCCAGTACCGGAAGCGCATAATATATTCAAACGATTTGGTAAAGTTTTCGAACAAACCTATACCCGTTTCCTCGATCTTCAAAAGGCCGAAGAACAGGCAAGGGAATCGCAAATCCAGTTAGCGTTAGAAAGAGTTCGTGCACGGACAATGGCGATGCAAAAAAGCGAGGAATTGAATGAGGTGGCTGCTTTATTGTTTCAACAGGTTAAAGATTTGGGAATTAAGTTGTGGACCACGGGTTTTAATGTTTGGAGCGATGACAATAATGCCTATACTGATTACATAACTACACCGCAGGGTAACGTGGTGCGATCATACACGATCGATGCCACTAAGTTCCCAGTCTTTATTGAAGTGAGCCAAGCAAAAAAAAGAGGAGAAAAATTCTGGGTTAGCTATTTGGAAGGTGATCTGCTCCAGGAAACATACAGGCAACTCCGCAGTTTTAATAGCGAAGATCAGTATGAAAAAATCTTACAAGACGGTTCTCAATACCCATCGCATCAATATAATCATTTTGTGTTCGGCTCGAAAGTAAGCCTGATGTTTATTTCGTACGAAGCCATTCCCGAAGCACATGATATTTTTATAAGGTTTGGAAAAGTATTTGAACAAACCTATACCCGTTTTCTCGATCTACAAAAAGCGGAAGCACAGGCAAGGGAAGCACGAATCGAAGCTGCATTGGAAAAAATTCGTAGCCGGTCATTGGGAATGCAACGATCAGGTGAACTTCAGGATGTCGTTGCCATTCTATTTGAAAAGTTGAAGGAACTGGGGTTGGAGTTTGATGGGGGTGCTTCACTTCAATTGTTTACTGAAGCATCAAGAGATGTGACCATGTGGGTGGCTCTCCCTAATGCGCCGGCTCCGATGTATAATAGTCTGCCTTATGATGAAAACGCTTTCACACTTAACCCGATAATTCAGGATGTATGGAAGGCAAAGGACACAGGTATATCTGTTGTTAATAAGTCATACACTTTTGAGGAAAAAAACAGGTACTTCAACTATGTCTTCAGGTACAACGATTACACGAGACTGCCGGAGGCAGTGAGAAAATTTGTACTCGGCACTGGTAGCTACACGGCGACTTTTATTCCTGAAAAGAATTCCCTGCTGAGGGTTAGCAGTTGGTCCGGGCAATTGTTTTCCGAAGATGATGTCGATATATTGAAAAGGGTAGCAAGAGTCTTTGACCAGGCATATACGCGTTTTCTTGACTTGCAAAAAGCCGAAGCTCAGGCAAGGGAAGCACAGATAGAGGCGGCATTGGAAAAAGTACGATCGCGTTCTTTAGCCATGCATAAAAGCGACGAACTGCAGGAAGTAGTTCATACAGTCTTTGAAAGATTAAAGGAACTGAACGTTCAACTATACACCGCGATCATCATCAATTTTAAAGAAGGGTCCAGGGACATTGTATGGTGGATGCAAAATCGGGTCAATCAACAGTATTCGAGAATACTGATCAAGTACACTGGTATTCCTTACCTGGAAGATCTGTTTGATGCAAGGGCAAACGGTAAAGACTTGTTTGCAAAATGCTATGTCGGTGAAGAGAAAAATAAATTGTACGATTACTTGTTTAGTGATACGGATCTTAAAAATGTTCCCGAAGATCAAAAGAAATTCCTTTTAGAAAATGAGTTTGCTTCGATAGTGGTTGGATTTGCAAAAAACACCGCCATCCATCTCACCAGTTATTCGGAAAGATCTTTTTTAGACGAAGAAAAAGAAATACTCAAACGATTCGCAAAGGTCTTTGACCAGGCCTATACGCGTTTTCTCGACTTGCAAAAGGCCGAAGCCCAGGCAAAAGAAGCCCAGATCGAAGCGGCGCTGGAAAGGGTGAGAAGCAAAGCCATGGCTATGCACAAAGCCGATGACCTTAACCCCGCCGTGGCCATTGTGTTTGAAGAACTCGATAAACTTAATCTTGGCATGTTGCGTTGCGGGATCGGTATCATTGACAAGCACAAACGGACTGTAGAGGTTTGGACAACCTCAGCATCGGATGAAAAAAATACAGTTCAGGCTTCAGGCACAATGCAGGTTGCAGGCACCGTGCAGGTTTCTGGCGCTGAATCCATGGACATTCATCCCTTGTTGCGGGGAGCCTTTGAAGCCTGGACAAAGAACTCTGATTTTTCCTATACCCTGCAAGGAAAGGATTTGATTCAATATTATAAAGCGGTCGGTGAAACCAATATTCGGTTACCACAATCACAAACTGAAGTAACAACCCAGTATTATCAAATGGCAGCCTTTGACGCGGGTGGCCTGTTCGCTTTTCGCGAAACAGAATTCCGTGAAGAAGGGAAGGCCGTGATGAAAAGATTTGCCAATGTATTTAATCTTACCTATAAACGTTTTCTCGATCTCCAAAAAGCGGAAGCGCAGGCAAGAGAGGGCCAGATACAATTAGCATTGGAAAGAGTTCGTGCAAGAACCATGGCGATGCAGCACAGTAATGAACATACTGATGCCGCCATGTTGATGTTTAAGCAACTTGAAGAATTGGGAGTAAACGCTTTTGCCTGCGGTTTTGTGATACTGGATAAAAATGATACAGAAGGTGAATTTTGGATGAGTTCTCAGGGTATATTCCAACCTCCTCACTATATTCCACATTTGGAAGAGCCCGCTCTCAGAAATATGTATATGCATTGGAAAACCAAAGAAGATTCCTATGCTGAAGACGTTGGAGGAGAAGCATTGAAATCGCATTATGAATACCTGTTGTCATTACCCAAATCTGGATCAAATTTTCAGGGCCTGCTTGATGCAGGCATAACCTTTCCGGAATGGCAACGGATGTATGCAGCTTATTTTTCGCATGGATACTTATTGATCATTACCAAAGAACAATTTAAGGAAGAAGCGATTTTTAATCGCTTTGCAAAAGTTTTCGAGCAAACCTACACACGTTTTCTTGACCTGCAAAGGGCCGAAGCACAGGCAAGAGAAGGGCAAATCCAATTAGCATTAGAAAGAGTTCGTGCAAGGACAATGGCGATGCAACACAGTAATGAATTGGGAGAAGCAGCGTCTTTATTATTTAAGCAGGTAAGTGACCTTGGAATTCAGACATGGACAAGCGGTTTTAATATCTGGCAAAGTGATGACAGATCATTCATTGGCTATAATTCTACTCCATCAGGGGGTATTGCCGCTCCTTATATTATACCATCGATGGAGGATGCCTTCTTTAAAAGAATTTACCAGGCGAAAAAAGATGGAGAAGATTTTATGGTCTTTGAATGGAAGGGGGAGCCTCTTGCGAAAACTTATAGCTACATGAAAACCCTTCCCGTAGTAAAGGATGTATTAAACGGGATTGAAGACTCGGGCTTTCCATTACCAACGTTTCAAATCAATCATTGCGTCTTTTTTGCCCAGGGATTCCTGTTGTTTATTACTTTAGAACCTTACCTGGAAGCCCATGATATTTTTAAAAGATTTGGAAGAGTATTCGAGCAAACCTATACCCGTTTTCTCGATCTTCAAAAAGCCGAAGCACAGACAAGAGAAAGTCAGGTCCAGTTGGCATTAGAGCGTGCGCGTACACAAAGCATGATCATGCAACATTCAAAAGAACTGGATGATACACTGCGCGTATTTCATGAACAGGTCTTGCAGCTGAACATTCCTTCTGCTTTTTCATTCTTATGGCTCCCCGATGAAGAAAAAGATCGTCATATTTTTTGGGCTGCATGGGCAGAAAATAATTCATTCAAAAGCAAATCCATCAATTATCCATTAGATAAGAATGAACCTGCGACTGCACAATGTTTGGTTGACTGGAAAAGCCACCAACCTGTTGTCGCTTATCATGTGCCACCCGCCGGCGTTGCAAATTATTTTGCTGCATGGAGTGAATTAATTGCGGGTGTTGAACAATTAAAGCCTGAATATTTCAGCGATGGACTATACTACATTGAAGCCTTCATGAAATATGGCTGCTTTGGTGTGATGGTGAAAAGTCCACTGAATGCAGACGAAAGTAAAATATTGGAACGGTTTGCGATCGAGTTTGAACGGGCTTACACACGTTTTCTTGATCTTCAAAAAGCCGAGGCACAGGCAAGAGAAGCGGAAATTGAGCTGGCACTGGAGCGAGTGAGAGCCAGGACGATGGCGATGCAAAAACACGATGACCTTATCGGAGTCATCAACACGCTTGCAGAGCAACTGCTTCAACTGGGGTTTGACCTGCAGGTGGCGAATTTTAGCAATGGAATCAGTGATAGAGATTGGGATCTGTGGCTCTTCGGGATGTTTGATAATGGAGTATCGTTTACTAAAAGAGCTGTTTTTCCATGGTTCGACCATGCGTTTTTTCATCGCGTTCATGCAGCCCTTGACTTGTACAGAAAAGGCGGGTCTGATCTCAGTGTGGAAGTTTTTAATAAAGAAGAAAAAGACAGGTGGCTTGATCATACTTTCAGTAACACAGAGTTTAAGGATACGCCTCTGGAACTGAGGAAAGGTGCTTACCAAGCGCCAGGCTATTGTTGGTCAAGCATAATTCTAAAAGAAACGTGGGTTGCCATTGGAAAGTATGATACAAAACCATTCACCCAGGAACAAAATAACATATTGAGAAAATTTGCCACGGCCTTCGATCAGGCATATACCCGCTTCCTGGATCTCCAAAAAGCCGAAGCGCAGACAAGACAAGCAAAGATCGAGGCCGCCATGGAAAAAGTCAGATCAAGGGCCATGGCGATGCAAAAACCAACAGAGCTCGTGGAAGTAGCAAAATTGCTGAGGGAAGAAATGGGTCTCCTGGGTGTTGAAGAATTAGAAACAAGTTCCATTTATATCCACAATGAATCAACCCAACAGACTGAGTGCTGGTACGCGATTCAAAAAGATGGAAAGCTAGTGTCTGATCATATGACCATCAACCTTGACGATACCTGGGTTGGAAGAAAGATGCAGACATTTTACCGCTCCGCCCAAAAGCAAACTTCGATAGTCATGCAGGGTGAACCAAGAAAAGAATGGATCAATTACTGCGCCGGCCATTCAAAAGAATTGGTTGGATTTTATGGTGATGTGATTCCGGATCGCACTTATCACTTGTATAAGTTCTCGAATGGTTATATGGGCGCTGCTTCACCGGGCAATATCTCATCGGAAAGCTGGGATCTTTTACAGAGAGCAACCTCGGTATTTTCGCTGGCCTATACACGTTTCAGTGATCTGCAATTCGCAGAAGCGCAGGCAAGAGAGGCCCAGATTGAAACTGGGTTGGAACGTGTGCGCAGTCGAACCCTGGCTATGCAAAGGTCAGGTGAACTTTCGGAAACCGCGACCGTGCTTTTCAGGCAGCTGATTCTTCTTGGCATTGAGCCCAATCGTTTATTCATTAGTATTATTAAAGATGAAAAGGGTGAAACGGAGTTTTGGGTAACAGATGAAGAAGGGAGCAAACTGAGTACCGCTTACACCGCGAACCTGCATGGTAATCCTTCATTCAAAAAAATGTATGATGGATGGAAAGCGGAGAAAAAGTCGATGATCATTGAGATGAAAGGGAAGGAACTTGAGAATTTTTTTAAACATCTGAGCAGTCTCAATGTTCCCTTTAAAAGAGAACTTTCCCAAAAAAAGCGATTGGAATACATCGCCTACTTCGCCAAAGGTTTTATTGGTATGGCATCGCCCGATGAGCAACCTGCTGAAGCCATGCAACTGCTGGAAAGGTTTGCTGCCGTTTTCAATCTCACATTTACGCGCTTCAACGATTTAAAAGTTGCGGAGGCGCACGCATTAAAAGCCGAACAGGATCTCATTGAAATAAAAGCGGCCCGAAAACATGCCGAAGATTCACTCGTGGAATTACAGGCCACGCAAAGGCAACTGGTGCAATCGGAAAAAATGGCCAGTCTTGGAGAGCTCACTGCCGGTATCGCGCATGAAATTCAAAACCCCCTGAATTTCGTCAACAACTTTTCAGATGTGAGCAACGAATTGCTGGAAGAGATGAAAACTGAATTGGAAAAGGGAAATACAAAAGACGCTGTCTCCATTGTTGACGATGTAAAACAGAACCTTGAAAAAATTCTTTATCACGGTAAGCGTGCCGATGCCATTGTAAAAGGAATGTTGCAACATTCAAGAACCAGCAGCGGTCAAAAAGAGCTTACAGATATCAATGTATTGGCAGATGAGTATTTGAGACTGGCTTATCATGGACTCCGCGCAAAGGATAAATCATTCAATGCTAAGTTTGAAACAAACTTCGACGATTCCGCCGGAAAAGTAAATGTGGTGCCCCAGGAGATCGGGCGGGTTATTCTCAACCTTATAAACAATGCTTTTTATACAGTCAGTGAAAAACAAAAACGATTGAACGGATCGTTTGAACCGACGGTTTCTGTAAGTACAAAAAAAGTGGATGACAAACTTTTGATAACGATCTCCGACAATGGGAATGGTATTCCGCAAAAAAACCTGGACAAAATATTCCAGCCATTTTTCACCACGAAACCAACAGGACAGGGAACAGGTTTAGGGCTTTCGCTCGCTTACGATATCGTTACGAAAGGACACAACGGTGAGATCAAAATTGAAACAGACGAAGGTGAGGGAAGTAAATTTATAGTTATCATTCCATCGACATAATAAAATATGCACAAACACCGCTCTGGAAAAATCTTGTTAAAAACAACTGCAAAACTAGAAAAGGAACTCGCAGCAAAAAATCATGAGCTCGGGATCGAAGCGGCGCTGGAAAAAGTAAGAGTAGTCGCGATGAAAATGAAAGAGCCCGATGACCTTCTTGACGTCTGTAAGACGTTGTACAAACAATTGCTGTCGCTTGGGTTTGTCGAGATAAGGAATGCAATGGTCAACATTCACAATGATACGGACAAATCATTTATCAATTACGACTACTCTGACGAACTGGGAAAGAGTACCAACCATTTAACATACACCATTCATCCTCTCATAGAAAAACAAATCAAGAAGATCCGGAGCACCCACGATGCTTTTTCGGAAACCTATTTCACCGGGAAGGATTTAACTCAGTGGAAAAAATTCAGGAAGAAAATTGGGGAAAAGGATGACCCACGACTCAAGAACAACAAAGGCCTGTATTATTATTTATACTCTATCGGAACGGGCTCGATCGGTATTTCCACCTTTGGTGCGATAAGTACTGACAAGAAAGCATTGCTCAAGCGATTTAGTAACGTGTTTCAACTTTCATATCAGCGCTATCTTGATATTACAAAAGCTGAAGCACAGGCGAGGGAAGCACAAATAGAAGCTGCACTGGAAAGAGTCAGAAGCCGAACGATGGCAATGCATCGGTCAGAAGAAATTGCGGACATAGTCGGCAAAATTTTTGGCGAGCTAAGGCAACTCGATCTTGTTCTCAACCGGGTATTGATTTGGATATTCAACGCAAACGAGAAATACATTAGTTGGTGGTCGGCAAATCCTGAAGTGGAGAGTAATGCCGAGAGCTACCGGGTTGACTACAATGAACACCCGGTCTTCCTGAGCTATCTGCAGGCCTGGAAAAGCAGGCTGGGTCTCCATTTGTATACTTTGTCCGGTGATAACAAAAAGACCTGGGAAGATCACCTCTTTAGCCGCACTGAGTTATCCAAACTACCGAAGCCGGTGAGAAAAGGCATGAGGGAAGAGGGTACTATTTTCACTACAAGCACTACAAGTGATTATGGGTTGATGATGGTTGGAAGTTTTGAGCCTTTGTCTGCAGCAAACACCGATATCATTGAGCGCTTCGGACGCGTGTTCCAGCAATCGTACACGCGGTATTTAGATGTCCAAAAAGCAGAAGCACAAGCCAGAGAAGCGCAGATAGAAGCTTCGCTCGAAAGAGTGAGAGCAAAAACGATGGCCATGCAAAAGAGTGAGGAATTGCAAGAGACCACACTCGTTTTATTTCAACAATTCAAATCATTAAAAGCAACTACCTCACAAGTATCCATTTGTGTTTTCGACGAAGACACAAAAATGGGAGAGATGTTTGTGACCTTGAACGGGGAAAAAATTGACCGGTCTTTTCCAATGGAACTCGATAAAGAAGTTTTTGTGATGAAAAAAGCCAAAAAGGCTTTTCTGGATCGACAGAAAACATTCTCATTCATAGTTAGGGGAAAGCAATTACAAAGCTATAACCATTGGCGAAACACATTGATAGGAAGGAAAGGCTGGGATGAATCCATTGCAGTTCGAAAGCAATCATGGTATGTAAATGGAGTGTTTTTTTCGCGAGGAATGATGGGCGTTTCATCCGATAAGCCGCCCACTTCTGCAGCATTACAATTACTGGATCGCTTTGCGTCCGTATTTGATCTGACATTTACCCGCTTTCTTGACCTTCAAAAGGCCGAAGCACAAGCAAGAGAAGCGAAGATCGAAGCGGCATTGGAAAGAGTTCGTGCGAAAAGTATGGCAATGCATCGTAGTGATGAGGTTCACGACGTGGCCAATGTCTTGTTTCAACAGCTAAGGAGCTTTGGCGGCGATATAATGAATGCAGGCATCACGCTCTGTAGAAAAGATTCTGATGAAGACGAATTCTGGCTGAGTTCCGACGATGGACCTCGCCCGGTTATATCTATACCGCACACAAAAGATCGGATACAAAAGAAAATGTATGCGGACTGGAAAAATAAATCGGAGTTCTTTTCTGCGTCGATGGGTGGACCTCAATTGAGAGCTCACTATGAATATATGTCTTCTGTACCAAGTTTAAGGCGGTTCTTTAAAGAGGGTCCTGGTTGGTCATTTCCCACATGGCAAAAATTCCACGCCGCCTATTTCAGCCACGGTTACTTGTTTATGATAACTCTGAAACCTTATGAAGATGAAAAAATTCTTGTTCGCTTTGCCAAGGTATTTGAACAAGCATACACCCGCTTTCTCGATCTGCAAAAAGCCGAGGCACAATCAAGGGAAGCACAGATCGAACTAGGATTGGAAAGAGTAAGGGCAAGAGCGATGGCAATGCAAAACTCCAGTGAACTGAGTGAGTTGGTCGCTATTCTATTTGACGAGCTGGTGAAACTTGATCTTGTGCTCGCACGTTGCATCATCTGGATCTTTGATGCCGAAACACTATCGGCCAAGGTTTGGATGGCGAATTCTGAAGATAAAAAAGCTGCTGATAGTTATTACATAAAACGTCTTGATCATCCGTATTACAAAGCCATCATTAAAGCATGGAAAGAAAAAAATCCTAAATGGGTTTATGAGTTAAAAGGAGCAAACAAAAGATCAATTGATGATCTGCTTCTGAATGAAACCGAACTTTCCAAACTACCGGAAGCAGTGAAAGAAGGTATACGATCATCAAAGCAAACTGTTGTATCCGGCTCTTTCAACAATTTTGGATTCATTGAAGCTTCGGGACCACTGGGGTATACGGAAGAACAGCTCGACATCCTGAACCGTTTCGGTAAGGTGTTCGATCTGAGTTATACGCGGTTTAATGATCTCCAAAAAGCGGAAGCGCAGGCAAGGGAAGGCCAGATAGAAACAGGCCTGGAAAGAGTACGTTCCCGGAGCCTTGCCATGCACCATACTTCCGAATTGCAGGATGTCATTCACACGGTACATAGAGAACTGCTCAAGCTGAATATTGCTATTCACGGAGGTTCATTTATTGCTATTAACAGGGACATCACCACAACACTCCGCTGCTGGGGATCAGGAGGCACTGCTGATACTTCGGAAGAAGTACAACTACCCCTTTATGAAAAACCTTTTTGTACCAATCTTATAAACAGAATAAAAAATGGTCCCGGGTTTTTCACCGAAGAATACACGCAAAAAGAAAAAAGAGAATTCTTCACCTTTTTGTTTAAGCATGAACCCTGGTCCGAGCTGGATGCTCAGCGTAAAAAAGAGACTCTTTCAAGCCCTGGAGGATACACCCGGTCCTGTTGTGTATCCCAACATACCAGTATTTTTATTATCAATCATTATGGAGAAAAGTTTTCGAAGCCCGATAATGATATTCTCAAACGCTTTGCAAAGGTTTTCGAACAATCCTATACCCGTTTCCTCGATCTTCAAAAAGCAGAAGCACAGGCAAGAGATGCGCAAATAGAAGCAGCGTTGGAAAAAGTGAGAAGTACCAGTATGGCCATGCATGGCA
>DASYSW010000344.1:0-6325 GCA_036002905.1 Chitinophagaceae bacterium | reverse complement strand
ACTGCCCTCGGCAAAAGTTGAATTGCTTGAATTTGGCAACATAGGTTTCAGAAGTTAATATTTTTTGGCGAACTGGCGTTTGAAGGTCTTTGATTTTGGGTTACTGCGCTCACTGTCGAGTTTTTAATCACGCAAGTTGTTGCGCATTTTGTTACGACAAACCTCATCGCCGCTAAAATATTTCAAAAAACAAAATTTACGGGATGCTGTGTTCGTTTACGTAGTGATAAGCTCAATCAGCTTTTATCATATATCCAGGAAAAACTATATACTTATGAAAAATCATGAAAATTTTATTGCTGAAGAAAGTGCAGCCCGATTACGTTCGACTGTTGATGAACTCGAGCAGCTCATTCAAGTGGAAAAAAATGAACGGAGACTAGCGGAGCTCCAGCAGCTTAAAGACCAAATTAACTCTGTACTGAAGCAGTTGAATAAGGAGTTGTGTAAGTAATTGAGGTTCGGTTTAGATCAGATCTATTGTGAGCGTGTCAACCGCTTTCAGCAACACTCTGTTGCAATAACAATTTTATGGATCCTTTTTGATCAGTTCTCGTGTGATCAATGAATCTGCAGTCTCCCGGACTACTATGATCCTCCCTACAAAAAGCTTACTGCAGCTGTCCGTTGACGAAAGTGTTTCGACAATCCCGAGCGTGGGATCATACAGGCCTGTGATTTTACTTCTATGTTTTTCATACCATTGGCAGACACAAAAACTACTGCAGTCAATTTTTGTAAACTGGTAAGCCCCGTTTGTTTCCACATACTTGTTTACCATGGATTGGGGAATACCCCACACGTAATAACTATTTGTTCCCAGTTGCTCACGCCAGCAGTATTTTGTTTCTCCGCTTCGATAAAACCAAAACTGGGGCCACGCTGCCTCTGCTTCAGCTTTGGTTTTGTCACATAATAGCAGGCCTGTTGCGTCATAACCCAAGGGGTCAAATGCTTGCCAACATCCTTTACCATCTTTCTTGCAACTGATCTGGAAAATGCCTATAGCGAGTAGGAGAGTCAACTTTACTTTCATGGGAAATGCTTCAACGAAAGCGAAAAGATAATTGAGTTTAACTGAATCCACAAGTGCCAACGCAGGATCTTGTTGAAGCCACCAGGTTCTTTTTCACACTTATGTATTATTTTGACACGTTTATCAGAAAGTATGACACGCCTGCTAAGCCGGAATTCTCACAACGGTTCGATGAGTTACCTTAATACAAACTCCTGGCCAATGAGCCGCCTCTTTTAGAATCAAGCTGGATTCTGCCGTTCACAGCACAACAACATTTGCTTCAGTAATTTCTTTAATCTATTACAACCTTATCGGCATCTGCGATAAAAGAGAGTTTTTCCAAAAAAATCAATTCTTTGATTTAAAACGTCGGACGTTAATGTTTGTCGTCTATTCTTGCATATATAAGATGAGAACCGCCATCGAGTGGAAAATAACCTGAAAGAAGAGATAGCTTATTATTTGAGACTTCAACGAATGTCTTTGGAGATGCAAGGTCATTGTCAAGGATTAACCTGGTTGTGAATTGTCCGGGAGTGATGACCAGGCCGACTGAGGCCTCCGCAGAGTCGTCCCTGACCATTGTATATGTTCCGCTTTTAACCAGGTATCCATTTACATACTTCTCGTAGCCTGATCCTGAGAATATTAACATGTTCCCGTTTCCCTGGGGGTAATCTATTGTTGGGATCATTCCAGTCTGAGCCTGTCTCAATTCCCAGCTGCCAACAACAGAACCGGAGCCGGCAACATCTTTTTTGCAGCCATTAAGAAGTAAAGTGAACACAGTAACACAAATGATCGCCAGGAAATACTTCATAAGTACTCTTTTAGATTTTGACATCCGGAGCGTAAAAAACGTTGCATCGAAGACGATCCGCACCCACATCCAGGGCTATCCCATGACAATTGAAGATTCGGAAAATCCGGATGTCTCCTGGCCGGAGATCAAGCCCGAAAAGCTTTGCAAGTAATCAATCCAAAAATTAAATTCCCATTAAAAATTGCTTGCTATTGCTACCATTTAGTATATTTAATTGCCCTATTCAAGCTTCAACACATTTTATCAGGCAATTCGCTAAACCTCTGATTAGATAGCTATCCTTCGGATAAGTGATGTGAACTAACAAGGATGTTTTCTTTTGGCAAATGAGAAATTCTGAGCCTTTGAAAACTTGTTCAATTACCATATATCGTTTCACAATTCTAACACCAGGTTATGAATTTCTTTTCCATTCCTGCAGTATCGATCGCCATTTCGATCGTGATCTGCTGGGCGCTATTTGCAATTTTATGCAGTCTTATCCATGAGGCGATGGCACAAATCAAGGCAGAGCGTGGCAGGTTTATGAAATTCTACCTGCTAAAGCAATTCCAGGACCTTCCAAATGGGATCAACTGGGGAGAAGCAATTTATCAGCAGGGAAATGTTTCACTGCTTAGTCGCGACGAAAGGAGACCCAGTAATGACATCGATCCTTCAATTTTTGCAAAGGCCATTATTGCAGCGGTCGCGAATAGTCACACGGTAAATGCCAGGCTGCAAGAGCTGGAGGATTTTGTGAATAAAGACGAGAAGCAAACGCTCCCCCGCGAGATCGTAAAAAAAGAGGCACATTCTACTGTGTTAGATGAAATGAAACATTTCAAGAATCCTGTTCTATATAAATTCAATGCGGCCGTTGCCTTACTATTGCCGAGTGAACAGGTATCTATGTTCTCATCTGCTCTCTCAAATGCCGTTTCAAAAGCATCCAGGACGAACAATGTTATTAACGAACAGGAAGTCTATCAGCACCTCGTAGAACATTTACAAAGCTGGTATGTAGAGTTATCACAACGTTTGAGCTTATGGTATAAGAAAAAAACAAAGGCTCGTTTGTTTTGGTTGGGAGCCATTTTAGCGTTGGTATTAAATGTTGACAGCATTCAGCTCTTTGGCCTGTTTAACCGGAATCCCGCGCAACGCCAGGCTGTGATGGGATTTTACCAGGAAAACCAGGCTTATCTTGAAAAGCTGGCGAAGAGTATTGACTCACTTGGAATAAAAAGAGATTCATTGAGTGCGGATTCAATAGGACAACAACAACCCAAAAACATATCGCTTGAGTCATTGCGAAAACTTGCGGCGGTATATACCGGGAAACTGGATAGTCTTCAAAAAGCTTCCGATCTGCCGATCGGCTATCGATACAGCGTATTTCGCAACCAACTACCGCCAACAGGCCATTTTAAATATTTTTTGCTGAAGCTAATTGGTATCCTGATCAGCGGATTCGCTGCATGTTTCGGAGCGCCTTTCTGGTTTGACCTTTTACGCAAAGCCTATTCATACAAATTATAATAAACACACTATGCAATACTATAATGTACATAGTCACGTGTTCACGATGAAAAATGCACCACAACAGTTTTTAAGTTTATACATGCCGGAGGTAGCTGCGAGTCTCATCGATAAATTGACAAATACCCAGGCAGGTGCCTATAGCATGGCGTGGATCCTTTCAAAACTTCCCAGCAGTGTGGCCAGGCGTTATGCCAGTTTTCTAAAAATTGGGAAAAGTGCAGACCAAATGTCCGTATTCCGCACCCTGGCAAGTCAATACAATGATGACCCCGGATTTAAATTCGTCGGCCTTACTATGTATATGGAAAATACAGGCGCTATGAATTCACAAACGGGCTTCGAAGGTCAGCTCGATGGTGTTCTCGACATCAAACGACAATATCCTGATCAATTCCTCATTTTTATGGGGATCGACCCGCGGTGGAAAGGCTCCGCGAGAGAATTGAGAAAAACTGTTGAAAGTAAATTCAACTACCGGCTCCCTGTAACCGCAACGCGTTCTGTGTTTCCTTTCGTCGGGCTCAAATTATATCCTTCAATGGGGTTCTATGCATTTGATAACAGGCTTACAGAAACATTTGAATGGGCCGCCGACAACGGCGTCCCTGTACTCAGTCACTGCAATTACCTGGGTGGAATTTATAATAATGATAAAACATATTTGCAGATAGCATTGAATCCTATGGATCCTTATACGGGGAAAAGATACTCTGCTCCAAAATATCAGCAAAGTTTCAAGCTGGGACGGTGGATCTTTGGCACCAACAAAGCCGAAAACAATAAGCTGAGCTGTTCTTATTTCCTGGAACCTTCAAGCTTTGCATCACTCGCTAATTATTTCCATTCAAACCGGCAATTGTCGGAGCCATATGATCACGATGATTGGTTTTTAGCCTACAGAAAATTGCTGGGCAATATCCCGGTGAAAATGCGAACTCCTTTAAAAATATGTTTGGCACATTATGGTGGCGATGATCAAATACTGATGGAAAACAACAAGGTCCCTTACAAGGCACCCATTGGCGTGAATCCTCAAAATTGGTGCGGCCAGATCCGCCATTTGATGACAAACTACGAAGGAATTTATACTGACATTTCATATGCACTGTCAAATGACAAAATACATGACCCGATAATAAATGACCTGGAGAATAAAGTGCTGGGGGACAGAATACTTTTCGGGACTGATTTTTTTCTAACGGAACGGGAATTACCCGAAAGGAAAGACTATACAATTTTTCGGAATAAAGCACAAACGCATCTGATGACCAGAGCTCCGGGAAGGACGGCGTGGGACCTCATCGCATCAGTAAATACTGAGAAGTTTCTTCAAAGCAAATATTATAATGGTAATGTCATTTGATTTTGCTCGTGTACCCGGCTGGAATTGTTGAATTAAAAAATATTTACCGTGAAATATTTTGATTTTCATGCTCACATTTTGTTGAAGCAACTATTTGAAGACAATCCAAATGTCGACAGTGAAATATCCCAGGGCGACGTGGGATTGGTTCCGCAATTATGTTCGGACCTTCCGTATATAATCGAAACACAAATTCATCAAAGCCAATTGCTTTCCTTCCAGGACCAAACAATTGTCGGGGCAGTGCTTTATGGTATGGAAAGCTTCCTGGCGGAAGTGGTAGAACCACTCAGGGATTTTTTGAAACAGAGTTCAAGGAATAAATTGTCAAAGGCCTTGCTGGAGGCTGCGAAGGGCGCGAATTACTCAACGTTCAGCACGTTTACCAAAGACCTAACCTTCGACATGTATGTTAACTCACCACAATACTTCAACGTATTGCAAAAATCCAGCTTTGACGCTCCTTTGCCGGCAGACAAGATCAACCTGTTTTTTGTGATTGAGGGTTGTCATTCGCTGATGAATACCCTGAATCGCGTTCCCAGTCCCACAAGTGGGTATACTGCACAGGAGATCATTTCTAATTTGGACGGATTGCGTAATGTAGCAAGAATTCTTTCAGTCAATCTCACTCACCTGCAACAATCCAATATTTCGAATCATGCCTTTGGTATGCAGATAGCGGAGCCCGCAAAATTTTATCCGACGGGGAGGGGATTAACGGATGAGGGCCTAAAGGTTGTGCAGTCGTTGTTTGACCGGAATATATGTGTCGATCTCAAGCACATGAGCTATAAATCCCGGAAAGATCTGCGCTCGGCTATCGACCAGGGATTTTTCACGAATCCGCAGCCCTTATTATGTACGCATGCAGGATTCACAGGAACGAGTTTCGAAGACTGGCCAAAGTTTATCCGGATAAGGAAACCTGTTAATCCCGATGTACTTTACCTCGAGATCACAAAGACAAAGCAAATAAAGAATGGGCCGCGACAGCCGGGCGCACCTTCATTTAACATGTCAACCATCAACCTCTTTGATGAAGAAATTGTCTGGATCGTCAAGCATGGCGGAATGATCGGGTTGTCTATGGACCGGCGGATACTGGGATATGTCAGCAAATTTGACGATCACCCAACGGGTCTTGATGCGGAATCTCCGTTTATGGTGGATAAAGAATATTTTTCCCGGTCGGAATGGCAGGCGCTGCAAATTGGTGAGATTGGTGAAGATGGCGAAATAAATGCCGACGATCGCATCACTATGGATGATGTAATTCAAAGTGCGGATTCGATACCACAACGGAACAAATACTTTTATGCGCATGTATTATTTCACATCAAACATTTTTTGCAAACATGCATAACTGGTGAGATCCCCCTCGCGACTGCACAAAAACATCTTACTATTGGTTCCGATTTTGATGGTGTGATCAATCCATTTGTTAATTTCCAGACTTGCCTGGACATGCCGACGCTTAAACATTATATTGTAACGGAACTGGGAGATTTCTTAAGAGACCTGAGCGACTCCCGTGAGTGGGCAGACCAGTTAGATGTTCCCGCATTCGCCGAGGACCTGTTTTACAATAACGGAT
>DASYSW010000343.1:0-21338 GCA_036002905.1 Chitinophagaceae bacterium | reverse complement strand
GCCCGGCTGTACAGGTCAGCGACCTTCTTATTTACTTTGGAAGGGTCGTATTGCGCACTAGCGCAATTGGCAATGAGCAATATGCAAAAAGCAAGTAGAAAATTCAGAGTTTTCATTGATAACAGGAATCGTTTATTAACGAAACTATTTCATTTTTATTCTACCATAACCGTTAACATTTAGGGGGAAAATTGCCCCTTGCCTGCTGCCAATTTCTATGGTACATTAATATACTTATGGATCTGCAGGCTCAATTCCCATTTTGGATTGGCCTTGATGTAATCAATAATTAAAGGTGTCATTTGAGAAGCTTTATCCCACTCCGGCTGCAAATACAATTTGCAAGCTGGAGAGACTTGTGCTGCATATTTTTCTGCCCAATCAAAATCGGATTTATTAAAAACGATAACCTTTAATTCATTTGCATTTGATGAAATGCCAGGCTGTGGTGCTTTAAATTTTTTTGGAGATAAGCAGATCCAATCCCAGGTGCCAGTCAACGGATAGGCACCCGATGTTTCCAAATGCGTTTTGAAACCATGATCCCGCAATTCTTGCGTCAATTCAATAAGGTCATGCATCAAAGGTTCTCCTCCCGTAACGACAACTATTTCAGCAGGAGTCTTGCTAACTTCCAACCTCAAATGTTGAACATCGAATTTTGGATGTTTATTTGCATCCCAGCTTTCTTTTACGTCGCACCACACACAGCCGACATCGCAACCACCGAGCCGGATAAAATAAGCCGCCCTTCCCTGGTGGAAACCTTCTCCCTGTAAAGTATAAAAATGTTCCATTACAGGTAGTGAGCTTGTTATTTTAGATTTTTGATTTATGATTTCTGATTTTATCATTAAGGGTCCTTTAAGAACAGGTGTCAATCGTGCCCTCCGCGGGGCCCTCCCTCCCCCGCCTTCCAGCCTACCATTTTTATACATCCCCTCAATAACCTGTCCCAAGCGCTCTCGCCGCTTGTCCTGGCATTGTTTATAACTCCCCGATATATCACAGGCTTTTTGGCTAAATAACATCCGATGTCAGTACAAATATCCGTCAGCAAAAAAGCCAAACCATGAGAAAAACACAAGAGAAAAAGTGAAAATTAGACCGCTGATTCATTCTGGCTTAATTTTTCGTTTTGCACGCGTGGAATGTGTTCTTTAATAACGCGGCAATTGTCATAGGTCCAACACCCCCGGGTACCGGGGTGATCCATGAGCATTTCGGAGCCACTGAATCAAAATGTACATCGCCTCTTAGTTTGAACCCACTCTTTTTTGTGGAATCAGGTTCTCTTGTGATCCCCACATCTACAACAACTGCTCCTTCCTTTACCATATCTGCCGTAACAAATTCAGGTCTCCCGATGGCTGCAACGATGATGTCAGCTTCGAGACAAAGTTCCCTTATATTTCTTGTTTGCGAATGACAGATCGTGACTGTACAATTTCCCGGCCGGGAATTATTGCTTAATAGAATGCTGATAGGTCGGCCTACGATATTACTTCGCCCAAGCACGACGGCATGTTTTCCTTTTGTTTCAATTTTAAAATGCTCCAACAGTAGCATGATCCCGTGCGGTGTGGCGGGTACAAACGAGGGCACACCCTGTACCATTCTTCCTACATTCTCAGGATGAAATCCATCAACATCCTTTTCAGGATCAACCGCATTAATAACGCTTTCATCAGAAATATGTTTGGGTAATGGCAATTGAACAAGAATGCCATCTACATCAGGGTCCACGTTCAGATCCCTAATCTGTTCTAGTAGTTTCATTTCACTGGTTGCCTCTTCGAAACGTATGAGTGTTGATTTGAAACCAACTTCTTCGCAAGCTTTTACTTTTGCCGCTACATATGTTTCGCTGGCACCATTGTTACCGACTAAAATTGCTACAAGATGCGGAAGTTTTTTTCCTTCAACTGCTAACTGTGCCGTATCCAATTTCAATTCATCCCGGATAGCCTGTGCTGCTTTTTTACCATCTAAAATTTGCATGGCGCAAAGATAGTAGTTAGAGGTATGTGGCAAACGCTAAGAAATGAGCAGGAAAAACTCTGAATTCCCCAGTGATTTACCTCCCTCCATTCATTATTAAAGACGGTCCTTTGAAAAATTAAACCTGGTCCGGTGAGTAGAATTGCAGCTGTGCTGTTTCTTTGCGCGCCTATTTGCGCATTTTGTCAATCTGTCCGCAATCCTGTTTCCGCATCTTACATTAGAGTGGGCGCCTATAGTAACACTCATGTTGATGTTTTTTCATTTCATGCCAACCAAGCAGCACTTGCAAAAATGAAAAACGTCTCAGCCGGTATCTATGGAGAGAAAAGATTTTTATTGAATGAAATGGGCTTATATAATGTTGCAATGACTCTTCCTACATCTTCCGGCAACTTTGGCTTTGATGCCCGTTATTACGGTTTCTCGGATTATAATGAGAGCCAGGTAGGATTAGCATATGCAAGGAATCTCGGTCGCAAACTGGACATTGGTGTACAATTTAATTATTACAACGTTCGCATAGCTGGTTATGGGAATGCGTCTGCGATCAATTTTGAGATCGGAACTATTCTTCATCTGACCGATAACCTGAACGCAGGCATGCATGTTTACAATCCGGTGGGCGGCAGTTTGGGCAAGAGCGGCGAAGAGAAATTAGCATCCGTATACTCGGCAGGTATCGGGTATGAGGGGTCTGAGAAATTTTTCCTGAGTATCGAAATAGAAAAAGAGGAAGATGAGCCTGTAAATGTCAATGCGGGGTTGCAATATACGTTTCTACCACAGTTGTCAACGAGAATTGGAATTTCAACTGCAATGTCGTCGATATTCTTTGGTATTGGTTTCGGACTAAAGATGATCAGGGTTGATGTAACGACAAGCTATCATCCTCAATTAGGCATTACCCCGGGACTGTCCCTAATATTTAATATCCATTCGCTAAAGGGGAGTGATTGAAGTATGAGGGATGAAAAAAGTTTTAATGATATTGCTCATCACTCCTTATTCATTATTCATTATGGGGCAAGAAATTCCAACCAACACAGAACAACAATTGGAAAACCTTACAGATGCCGATCAAATGGAAACTGAGGATGACTCTTATGTTGTGCAACTGCAATATTTCAAGAAACATCCACTTAATTTAAACGAAGCGGGTGCTAACGAATTAAAGGAATTATTTTTTCTTAGCGACCTGCAAATTGAAAGCCTGCTCTCGTATCGTCGTCTTCTTGGCAAATTAATCAGTGTTTATGAGTTGCAGGCAATACCAACGTGGGATGTTGGCACGATAAAGAAAATCCTTCCATTCGTTACCATTGATAAGCCGGTGTCCGCAATCGAGGATATGAAAAAACGATTTGCCGACGGCGATCATGGTTTGCTATTTCGTTTTTCCGAAATAATAGAAACATCGGAAGGCTACAAGGAAACCTCCCGCGGCACGAAATATCTTGGAAGCCGGCAAAGACTTCTTTTTCGTTATCGCTATCAGTATAAAAATCTCCTACAGTATGGTATTGTAGGAGAAAAGGATGCAGGGGAACAATTTTTCAAGGGCAAACAGAAATATGGTTTTGACTTTTATTCACTTCATTTGTTTGCGACAAAATTGGGCAAGATACAGGCGCTGGCATTGGGAGATTTCACGGTGAACATGGGCCAGGGACTTATTCAATGGCAGAGTATCGCATTTTCTAAGAGTGCGGAAGTGTTGGCAACCAAGCGACAACTAGCCATTCTTCGGCCCTATAATTCTGCCGGTGAATTTTATTTTAACCGCGGTGCCGGCATAACCATTCGCTTGGGAACATTAGAAGCAACTGGATTTATTTCGGCGCGAAGGCTGAGTGCAAATTTTGTTGCAGATACAATAAATAACGAAGATGCCATTTCTTCATTCTTAGCGTCAGGGTATCACCGAACGAAAAGTGAAGCAGATGGTAAGAACAACATGCAACAATTCTCCTTTGGAGGCAACTTTACGTATCGTCAAAGGAGCTGGCACATCGGCATCAACGGAGTGTCCTATAATTTCTCGCTGCCAGTTCAAAAGAGAAATGAGCCATACAATTTGTTTGCGATCAGTGGAAAGGAATGGAATAATTTCAGCGTTGATTATAGCTGGACGTATCGCAATCTTCATTTGTTTGGAGAGATAGCATTGGATAAAAATTTCGACAAAGCAATTCTAAATGGATTATTGATAAGTGTCGATCCTCATGTTGACCTTTCAATTGTGCAAAGGACCATTGATCAACGATACCAGTCAGTTTACGGAAGTGCATTTACTGAAAACACTTACCCGACCAATGAAAATGGAATTTATACTGGCATAAGTATTCAGCCAATGGCTGGATGGCGATTGGATATGTATGCGGATTTTTATCGGTTTCCCTGGCTTAGATATCTGGTAGACGCGCCTGCTTATGGAAAGGATTTCCTCGTGCAGGTAACATTTGCTCCCAATAAGCAATTGATGATCTATTCAAGATGCAGAAGCGAATCAAAGCAATCAGACCCGGCGGGAAATGCCACTGTTACAAACTATCTCGTTGTGATCCCAAAACAAAGCTGGAGAACACAAATAAATTATAAGATCAATTCGGCCACGACGCTTCGCAATCGCATTGAAATGTTGTGGTTTGATAAAAACCAAAACGATTTTGAAACAGGCTTTCTAATTTTTTTTGATTTTCTATATAAGCCGCTCATGAAGTCATATTCGGGGAATTTCCGGCTGGAATATTTTGAAACTGCCGGATACAATTCACGGATATACACCTATGAAAACGATGTGCTCTATAGTTTCTCCATCCCGGGTTTTTATGAAAAGGGATACAGGTATTACTTTAACTTGAACTATGATGTGGCAAGAAATTTATCTGTTTGGTTAAGATGGGCCCAAACAATTTATAAAAATAAGACAAGTGTTGGCACCGGTTCGGACGAGATTCCCGGGAATCACCGGAGCGAAATCAAAATTCAAATGATGTTATTATTTTGAATCAAGTTTTTGCATGCTATCAAAATCCCACTTTAAATATTTTCTAACAGTGCGCAGCGATTTTAGAAATAGTTCTGTCAATAAGGACGCACTACAACTAACTGCCGCCACGACTAACTGCTTATTTGAAACATTTTCTCGTTGACTGCAAACTGAACATTGCCCTGGCTACTTCTTAGAACAGCTGAGAGTAGGAGGGACAGTTCTTTTTTTGCTGATGAGAACGGTCGTCATTTTTGTAGAAAAGGCATTTTGAAAAGTGCATTTGTCTTGGCTTTGTCATTTTTAAGGTTTCTTTTCTATCAATTAAAAAAACTTTGACGAACGGCGCAGCGATATCAAAAGTCGTTTTGTCAATTTTTAACCACACCAATTTTCGCAACTACGACTAACTGCTTTATACATCACATGAGACTAAACAGACTACCCTTTTAATTATTTAAGAGTTTAGTCTTCTTCCTTTGAGCCCAAGTAGTACTGCGTCCTTTTTTTATCACACCCAACTCCCTTCTAATCCTTATCGGTTTTAGAAGCGATAGAACTATGTGTATGTAAACTCTATTCATTAATAAAATACGAAGACCATGAGAAAACGGTTACTGCTGTTCGCAGCGTTATTGCTCTTTGGCGTATGGACATTTAGCCAAAATCAGAGAAGAATCACAGGCCAGGTGAAAGATGAGAGCGGTCCTGTGTCTTTTGCAACGATCACGGAAACGAGCACCTCTAATTCAGTCACCTCCGATGTCAACGGAAATTTCAGTATCACAATTGCGGGAAATCAAATTACTGTGACTGCAGTAGATCACACTCCACAAACGATTACTGTCAGCGGTAATGTTGCAAATATTACAATGGTGCGATCGGGGGGGCAACTGCAGGAAGTGGTTGTTACAGCACTTGGTCAGACAAAAGCCAAAGCCAAGGTAGGCTATGCCTCCAGTACATTTAATTCAGAAACGATTAACCGAACGGCCCCGGTTAGTCCACTTGATGCGTTGCAGGGTAAGATAGCCGGTGCCGATATCTCACACATCGGTGGTCCGGGTGCTTCGACCAAAGTGGTGTTAAGAGGATACGGTGTCATTGCCGGTGGTTCGAATCAGCCGCTTTATGTTGTGGATGGCGTGCCTTTAAGCGATGCCAGGTTTGGATCCGTCAACGGCAATACAGACTTTGGGAATTCTGCAGGCGATATTAATCCAAGTGACATTGAAAGCATCACCGTGTTAAAAGGAACTGCTGCTTCTTCCCTCTATGGTTCAAGTGCCAAAAATGGCGCTATCATGATCACAACAAAGCGCGGAAGGCCCGGTAAATTGAAAGTTGAATACAACGGATCTGCGAATTTCAGCAGAGTCGGCAAGCTGCCTGATTTTCAAAAAACGTTTGGCCAGGGTTGGAGCGGGACTTTTATATTGTCGGAAAATGGAAGCTGGGGCCCAAAGCTTGATGGGCAAGAAAGACTTTGGGGATCTGTTGTCGACAATTCCCAGCTACTTAAGCCGTTTTCTTTTATAGATGACAACGTACGTGATTTTTACAATACAGGCACTGAATACAATAACACTATTGCCCTTTCCGGTGGTAGTGATGTAACAAGTTTTTATTTTTCCTATGGAAATGTAACGAGCAATGGAGTCATTCCATCGAATTCAGATAATCTGCAAAGAAATTCTTTTGCACTTCGTACGAATAGTAAGTTCAACAAGTTTACGATCAATAGTTCTTTCAATTATGTCAATAGAAAAATGAATGCGCCTTTCACCGGCCAGGGTGTAAGCGCTGGCACTTCTACTTTTGAGAATATATTACAAATACCAGTTGATATAAAAATTTCTGATTTCAGAGATTACAAGAATAAATTTTTTAACATCGACAATTATTTCACTCCCTATGCGGAGAATCCTTACTACCCTTTGTATGAGAATCGTAATACGCAAAACTCTGATCGCTTTTTTGGTAACGTAGACGCTAATTATAAATTCACCAATGAACTTTCTGCACAGCTGCGGGTGGGTGGAGATTTTACAAATACCCGCACATTCGAGTATAAAGCAGTCAATGCGCCAAGCCCCGGGAGCTGGAATGCAGGTAACAACCCTGAGAGCGCACCAAAAAATCCGGATGTAGGATCAGTTTCCGAAATAAGTAATTATCTCGGTGTGATCAACGGCGATTTTATATTAAAGTACAACAGAAATTTAAACAGCGATCTTACTCTAGAGGCGCTTGCTGGCTACAACTACAATCAGCAAAGTCAAAAAGCAGTAGCCGCCTCGATCACTAACCTTGTGATCCCGGGTTTTTATAACCTCTCTAATTCAAGTGTGAAACCAACCGCAACAGATCAAACGATCCTCAGAAGACTGATGGGCGTATATGGGCAGGCGGTCCTTGGATATAAGAATCAACTGTACCTCACACTGAATGCGAGGAATGACTGGTCGTCGACTTTACCAATTGATAATAATAGTTTCTTTTATCCGGGTGCTAACGTTTCCTGGATAGCTTCTCAAACTTTTGATCTAAGCAGGACCGCTATTTCGCTTTTGAAGTTTAGGGCGGCCTATGGTAAAACAGGTTCAGACGCACCTCCCTACAATGTTTATCCGATCCTGACGATCGGGGATGTTAATCTTCCTTTCGGCTCGATCACCTTTCCGTTCAACAACGTGAGCGCTTTTGCAATCGCTAACACGCTTGGTAACCAGGATCTGAAACCGGTGATCACTTCTGAAGCAGAACTTGGTACAGAAATAAGATTTTGGAAAAACAGGTTAGGGTTCGATGTTGCAGTGTATGATAAAAGAACAGACGGCCAAATATTTACAGTTCCAATTAGTCCATCGACAGGATATACCGGGTTGGTTCAGAACCTGGGTTTGGTAAGCAATAAAGGCATTGAAGTAAGTGCAGATGGTAAACCGGTCGCAACAAAAGATTTTACATGGTCAATCATCTACACTTTTTCCAAGAATTGGAATAAAGTTGAGAACCTGACGGGCGGCCCGGATAAAGTGATCTTGTCTTCTGTTTATGACGTCGAAATGGATGCATTCCCCGGCAAGACCGTCACAGGAATATACGCGCCTATTCCTCAATTCACACCGGATGGAAAGATCATTGTAAATCCCGCTACGGGCATACCTCTCGCTGATCCCACGAAAGCCTACTATGGCGACGCAGCATACGATTACATGATGGGCATGGTCAACACATTTACGTATAAAAATTGGGGATTGAATTTCACTCTTGATTATAGAAGAGGTGGAGTAATGTATAGTGGTACTGCCGACCTTCTATTATTTACAGGTAATAGTTATGTGACCACTTATAACGATCGTCGTCCATTCATTATTCCCAATTCAGTAATACAGACTGGTGTTGATGGAAATGGTCATGCTACATATGCAGAGAATACCACACCGATTGATGAGTTACATTATGATTCGTATTGGTATCCTACATCCAACCTCGCTCAATCTTACCAGGATAGGATTATTGACAGGTCCTTCTTAAAGTTGCGGGACATTTCACTGTCGTATAATTTTCCTAAAAAATGGGCTTCTAAAATAAGTGCAACAAATTTGAATCTCGCCGTGTACGGTCGCAATTTCCTTTTGTGGACTCCCCAATCAAATATTTATATAGATCCGGAGGCTTCGAATCTGGGCAATGATCTTACAAGTCAATTGGGTGAGTTCAGAACATCACCTGTTTCAGTGCAATTTGGAGTACAGTTAAGAGCAACGTTTTAAAAATTTAAATCATGAAATCTAGCATAAATAAAAAAACAATTTTGGTTGGATTACTATCGCTGCTGTTACTGGTTACGGCATGTAAAAAAGCTTTAGATATCAACCAAGACCCCAATAACCCCTCTCTTGACAACGGAAATCCGCGGCTTGTATTTCCTGCAGCAGTGATGGCTGTTGCAGGTATGGAGGGAGGTGACATCGCCATACTGGGTGGAATTTGGGGCGAGTATGTTACACAATCAGCATTGGCAAATCAATACAAATTTATTGATGCATATGATGTAAAAAGTACCGACCTCAATTCACAATACAGTGGCTTATTTACGGGAGGGCTAAAAAATTTCCAGTTCGTGATCGATAAAGCAAGAGACGCACAGGATTGGAATTTTTTTCTCATGGGCGAAGTAATGAAGGCCTATACAGCAGGCTTATTGGTAGACCTCTATGATAAGATACCTTACTCAGAAGCTTTGGGAGGAGCGTCAAATCTGAATCCACATTTTGATAACGGCGACGCAGTCTATGCTGATCTCATTGCCGGCATTGATAGTGCCATGGCGAAAGATTTTAGCGCCTCTACAAATTCATCGCCCGGAACATCTGACCTGATCTTTAGCGGTGATATGGACAAATGGAAACGGTTTGCAAATACGATGGAATTAAAACTGTATTTGCGAATGGTCAACGTCAACGAAACAGAGGCGCAAGCAGGGATCCAAAAACTATATACAAATGGAGCAGAATTCTTACAAACCGACGCAGGCATCTTTGGATTTACTGATGTTCCCGGCCAGGACAATCCTTTGTATGAACAAAATATTCGTCAATTAAATACGCCCAATAACTTACGGGCGAGCAAAACATTTGTAAGCTGGCTGCAGGAAAACAATGATCCAAGGATCGTCAGCTATTTTGGAACGAATGCGCCCAATTCAATTAACCAGGGAGACTACCTCGGTACCGATCCCTCATATCAAAGTGCCGCAGTCTTTGTGGAACTTCCGACTGACCCGGTAATATTTATCTCTGCTGCAGAATCTTATTTCTTGCAGGCAGAAGCAAGGGAGCGTTATTTTTCGGGTGACCAGGCGGAGTCATTGTATAACCAGGGAGTGCTGGCTGCTTTTGAATCTGTAGGACAGGATGGTAGTTCATTTATTAATGGAGCATATAAATATCCAACCGGTGGAAGCCTGGAACAAAAAATTGAAGCGATCGTAGTGCAGAAATGGGCGTCGTTTGCCTATGGAGTTCATTTCATCGAAGGCTTTTTTGAAAAACAAAGAACGGGGTACCCGGTTACCAGTCCTGTTTACTCAACCGATGCCTCGTATGTGCCCGGCCAGTTTGTTATTTCAGCAAATTCAGTATTAACGCCGGGAGCTCTTCCGAGAAGGCTTGCATATCCTGATGTTGAAGTATCAAGGAATTCCAATACGCCGGAATTAATTCCCATAACAACACCGGTATGGTGGGGTAAACCATAAAACATTTAAACGACTAAGTATGAAAAAATTCATTCCATTATTTTATTCTCTGTTGACAGTTCTGTTCGTTGCCTGCAACAAGGATGAAATTCATAATACAGAGGACCAGGTGGGCATTTCCAGGGTTACACATTTTGCCGTGCTAACTCTTAACGGTGATCGATATACGACGATTGAAGTGGGCGGAACGTTTACCGATCCGGGTATAGAAGCAACTGAGGGAGGAGCGACTATTCCATACACAACAGACGGCTCCGTAAATACCGGCGAGGTTGGCGTGTACGACCTCACTTACACTGCTGTGAACAAAGACGGATTTCCGGCATCGCTAACGAGAACTGTAGTTGTGTATTCTACAGAATCAAGCGGAGCTGCCAATGATCTTTCGGGCACATACGTACGGAGCAGCAACGGTGTCGAAAGCACGTGGAGCAAAATTGCTCCCGGAGTTTATACCGTAGTCAATCCAGGAGGTGCAGTTGGAGTTAACCTTACCGTGATCGCTTTTAACCAAACTGGAAATACGATTCACATTCCGGAGCAAACAATTGGTGACGGTAGCACAATGACCTCTGCGCAGGAGGTTTATAGCCCCGGTCCTCCCGCGACATACACATGGCAGATATTGAACCCGGGATATGGAACCGGGTTAAGAACCTTTGTTAAACAATAAAATTTTATCCCAGATATGAAAAAGATTTTCTTATTACCCGGAGCTATAATGTTCCTGCTTTGTTCGTGCAAAAAAGATTTACCGGAGGTAGGTAAAACCGCTGCAGAAAAAATGGCAAATGAATGGTGGGTTACGCTGGACCAGGGCGGCACGCAAGATGTGTTTGGGATTGGCCACTTTAAAATTGCTACATATAATAGTTCTGCCAATGACGATTCTATTTGGATCGACGACTTTCAAAATGGATGGCAGGTTAAATTTAAAGCCAAAGCTGACTATAGCAATTTAACTTTTGCCGCTACAAATGCGGCGAATCAATATTATCCAATAACGGTTACGCTGACTGATGGCAAGGTCCTTTTAAATACGGCACACTCAAAATCCGGAAATGTGGTTGACAGTATTCACATGCAGCTTGAGTTTTCGGACGATCCGGGTACAATATATGAGATGAATGGCGGGGCAAGGACCAGGTTTGCCGAAGATGATTATTAAAGTATCTAACACCGGGACATTTAGAATAAGACCACTTCATTTTGAGGTGGTCTTTCTTTTTAATTTGCTTAATCGCCGTCAAGAAATCGAGGTTGCCGTTTTTCGAAAGTTTAAAAAAGCGCTTGGTTTTAAGCGCCTCAAATTTTTATTTTTAAAATATCGGGGTCAAAAAAATTGTTTTTTTTAAAAATTGTTAAAAATTCTTTTTCTTTGGCGCAGCATTTTAAAAGGTCGGATTGTCTCGTTTCAATTCCATTCCTTTTGAAATGGGATTTTAACTCATTGCTTTAATTAAAAATTGACTTTCACATGAGAAAACTTGCATCACTGCTAACAGTGCTGATGCTGTGCGCATTGGCATTCGGTCAGACGACTCATACCGTCACAGGTGTAGTGAAGAATGAAAAGGGTGAGCCTGTTCCTTTCGCGACTATTCAGGAAACAGGAACCAAAAATGCCACTACGGCTGATGTACAGGGAGCCTACTCGATCAAAATTCCACACAACGCAAAATTAACCATTAGTGCAGCAGGCCACTCTTCACAAACGATAACGCCCGGCGACAATGGCGCCGACGTGACATTGTCAACCACTGCGGCTCAACTTTCAGAGGTTGTAGTCACGTCCGCTTTTGGTATCAAACGCTCATCGAGGGTTGCACCCTACAGCTCCCAGGTTGTAGGCGATGAAGCACTTCACATCATTCCTCAAACAAACATCAATGCCGCCTTGGCCGGAAAAATTGCCGGTGTTCAATTCAGGGGTCAGTCTCCAATGAAACTTGACAACCAGGGGACGCTAAGAATAAGGGGAGGATTGGACCTGACTGGAGACGTTGCACCTGTATATATTGTTGATGGATCAGTTACAGGTTCTTTTGACATTAATCCGGATGACGTCCAGGATGTAACTGTGCTAAAGGGAGCCAACGCAACGGTTCTTTTTGGGGACATTGCCAAAGGCGGTGCTATTGTCATCAATACGAAGAAAGGAATCCCCGGCAAAAGCTCTATCGAAGTGAGCCAGAGTGTAACTTTTGATAAGGTTTATATTCTACCAGAATATCAGAATAAATATGCGGGAGGTGCTGCAGCCGATCTGACAAGATTTACCTGGCAGGCAGGCATGCCAGAGGAATGGAAATCACTCGATGGTAAATATTATCCTGAGTATACAGATGATGCAAGCTGGGGTCCCCGCATGGTTGGACAAGAATATATTCCCTGGTATGCATGGAATCCAAACAATCCTGAATCAGGAAAGACCGCAAGGTTAGTTCCACAACCAGACAACGCCAAGGACTTTTATGAGACAGGGGTCACTACAAATACGAATGTTGCTTTTTCGAAGGGATGGCAGGGCGGAACTCTTAGGGTTTCTTATACCAATCAAACCGTAAACGGGATGATCCCCAATTCAATATCATATAGAAACGGTTTGTTTACCGCGTTCACAACGGACTTAAACAAGCATTTTACCGTGGCCGCTAACGTTACCTATAGCAATACTATTATTAAAGGAGAATTTGACGACGGATATGCCAACCAGTCTTCAGGATCATTCAGTTCATGGTTTCACCGCGACCTGGACATGGCCAAGCTTAAAGACTACAAGGATATCAAAACGCCCAACGGAACATTCCCGAGCTGGAACCTCGGCTCTAATCCTGGTTCAGCTGGCGTAGTACCTAACGTTTGGAAAGGTAACTACTGGTATAACTACTTTACTTATTTCAACCAGATCAACAATAAGCAGAACCGCGACTATCTCACAGGTAATGCTTCGTTAATTTATAAATTCAACAGTCATTTGAAAGTAACGGGTAGTATCCGGCGGAACTCGATCAACCGGTATTGGGAATATATCACGCCGTCCGTATTGGAAGCAAGTGCTACGCAAACTGGCTTAAAGGCTGGTTATGAAACGGGAAATTCAGTGGGCATTTCGCTGTTGAATCCCAATTACACTCAGTTTGACGTGATAGCTGGCTATAACCAGGGTTTCCTGGAGAATAGGTTGACCGTAAATGTAACTGCGGGGGGATCTGACACAAAATATAAGTATTACTCTGTTGAGCAGGCCACCAAGAACGGGTTAAATGTTCCTGACCTGTATGCTATTTCTAACTCAAAAGACCAACCGACGCTAACCAATAATAGGTTTCAATGGGAAAACAGGGCAGTATTTGGGTCCGCTGACGTAGAGTGGAATAAGATGGTGTCCGCGACTTTCGCTTTACGCAATGACTGGTATTCAATCCTGCTTCCTGATAACAACAGCCTGTTTTCGCCTTCGGTAGGGTTGAGCTTCTTCTTCACAGACTTTACCAAAGATGCGCTCCCATGGTTAAGCTATGGAAAGGTTTTTGGAAGCTGGGGAAGAAAACCAACTTCGGGCTTTGGTTCGGGTATCAACCCTTATTCAGTTAATTTCACTTACACAATTAACCAGAACAAATGGGGGACAAATTTCTTAACCTCAACCCCTAACCAGGCAATTGACCCGGCGATCCAGGGTTCTCTGATCACTACATATGAAACAGGAATCGATTTGAAATTTAAGAATAACCGTTACGGTTTAAATATCTTGTATTACAACGAAACTTCCGAGCAAGCGCCATTTTCCGTTCCTATCTCAGGCTATAGCGGATTTACCACTTACCTGACAAATATATCTCTGATAAAAAGGACAGGGCTTGAAATCGTAGCTGATGCTAAGATAATGTCGCAAAAGGATTTCACCTGGAATGCCTCTGCAAATGTTGGAATACTACTCTCTAATCCTGTAGAAGAAACCGATACCGCAGGAAACAGGGTTCAAATCTCAACAGGTGCACAATTCCAGGGTATCGTTCCTCCCAAAGTTTACCAGGTAAAAGGTAAATCATGGGGTCAGTTGATTGGTACTGCAATTAAAAGAAATTCTGACGGCATAGCTGAAGTTGATCCTGCTACAGGTCTCTATGTGGGCGAAAACAATCATGATTTTGGATCCGTGGTTCCGAAATTTACCGGTGGTCTTGTTAATACCCTCACGTATAAGAATTTCATCTTGAACTTCAGTATTGATTACCAGGTTGGTGGTAAGTTCTTCTCGCTTTCCGAAATGTGGGGAACTTACTCAGGACTGTTGACGCCCACTGCAGCAACTAACGACAAGGGATGGAATGTTCGTGATGACGTTGAGTTAGGAGGAGGTGTGCATGTTGTAGGAGTGTCATCAGTTGATGAAAAGACACCTGTTGACATGTACGTCGGTGCCCAGGATTATTTCCACAACTTAGGCGGCAGCAACGCTATTGCCGATTACTTTATTCACAGTTTGACTTACGTTAAATTGAGGGAAATGAGTGTTGGATACGCCTTGCCAGTGGAGAAGTTCGGTTCAAACTGGAGATGGGTGAAGGGAATTACAGCCAGCGTGGTAGCCAGGAATCCATTCATGATATACAGAGAGACAAGAAATTTTGATCCTTCCGAAATTTCAGGGGTTTATGGTGAAGACGGTCAATTCCCCGGCACGCGTGGACTTGGCTTCAATTTGAAATTCCTCTTTTAAATTTTAAAATTGAAAATGATGTATAAAAATATTTTATGGGGCGCGGGAATAGTTTCACTTTTCGCTGTGGCCTCCTGTGACAAGATCAAAGATTTTAAGGATACAAATCAAAACCAGAATCAAACCACAACGCCGATCCCTTCTGCTTTGCTGACAAATGTTGAATCAAACATGGGTGCGAACCTTGGCTTTGACGCGGGTGGTATCAATACTGGTTCGGGACTGTATGCTCAATACTTTTCCGAAACACAATACACCGAAGTATCCAGGTATAACAAGCCAAATTATAATTACGATGCTTATTATGCAGGACCGATCGAAGATCTGCAAAATATCATCGACTATAATTCTGATCCAGCTACTGCAGGTGCGGCTGCCGCGTTTGGTTCCAACAACAACCAAATTGCAATTGCACGTATTTTAAAAGCGCATTTTGTAAAATTCCTGACGGACGCAGTTGGCGATCTCCCGTATTTTGACGCCTTGAAGGGAAAAACCGGTGTGATCTCTGCAAAGTATGATGCTCAGCAAGCAATCTATGCAGACCTGCTCAAAGAATTAAAAGAAGCTGTCGAACAATTTGACAATGGACTAACGGTCCAGGGCGATATTATTTTTGGGGGAGATGTTTCAAAATGGAAAAAATATGCCAATTCTCTTCGCCTGCTTATCGCCTTGAACATGCGGAAAGCCGATGCAGGAACTGGACAATCGGAATTCCTGGATGCGTTGAATAATTCCGCGGGGGTTATTTCAGACAACAGTGACAATGTCACGATCAATTATCCGGGCGGTGTCTTCCCGCACCCCATTTACAACTATTATGTTTTAACTCAGCGCTTGGATTTTGCAGTGAGCGAAACAATGACTGACAAACTATCATCAACCAATGACCCAAGAATAAATGTATATGGGAACTCGACAAAAGGATTTCCGTATGGACTGACAAGGGATGATGCCGTGGCCTTCGCCGGCGCTAATTCTGACTGGGCAAGGATAATGGCTGATACATTTGCGCAGACCAATTCTTCCTGGACTCTTATATCTGCAGCCAACATTGACCTTGCAAGGGCTGAAGCCGCGCAGATAGGATGGACATCAGAAGACGTTCCCACTTTATTTAAAAATGGTATCCAGGCTAGTTTTGACCAGTGGGGTTTAGGCAGTGCTGACTCTTATGTGGCCGCACAAGGTACTCCTGATGCAACAAAGATCGCTACGCAGGAATGGTTGGCCTTCTTCCCCAATGGACTGGAAGGTTGGGATGTTTATCGCAGAACGGGCGTCCCCGCGCTTACCCCGGCACCGGGTACATCGAATGGTGTTCCAAGAAGAGCTACTTATGGTACCAACGATTACAGTTACAATGCAAGCAATGTGACTGCGGCTGCAGCAAATTATACAGTAAACGGCCAACCGGATTCTCAATGGGGAAGGATCTGGTGGGATAAACCATAATTTAATACAATAAACTATTTCTAACATGAAAAATATAATGCGCCTGACTTATTTCTCTTTGCTGCTTGCAACTTTGTTTGCAAGCTGCGTGAAGAAAGACGACATGTATAAAGAGACAACTGATGAATCTGCCAGGAAACAAGTTTTAAAGCTGATGGGAGCGCCGGACCTGGTGGCATATGCGAGAGACGTTAAGCCGACATTGGATACTTTTGTGCTCATCGATTTGCGTCGTTATCCGAACACAGAAGGAGAGCTGAATCAGCCTTTAACGGTAAAATTGCAGAGTGACCCTTCTTTTATAGACACTTTCAATAATAATAACGCCACTTCTTTTATAGAACTTCCGTCAGCATCATATACACTGTTAGATGATCTTAATAACCTGACTTTTCAGGGAGGAGAAGCTATAAGGGAAGTAAGGATTGTAGTAGATCAAAGTCAATTGGATCTGTCTCAACAATACGCACTGGCTTTCATGGTAACGGATCCGGGGGGCGCGGTGATCAATGGTGGTGCTACAGAAGTTATCTATAACGTTGGTGTAAAAAATAAATACGACGGTAGCTACGGGGCAGATATTACCTTGGCCGGCTGGGGTGCGTATGGAATTGCGGATGGTGTGACATATACCTGGTCAACTCCAATTGATCTTATCACGTCCGGAGCTGCGTCCGTAACCCTCAGCACAGGCTATCAACCGGGTTTTGATGCAAGTGGCGGTGAAACAGTTTTTGGAGCTACTTACCCGCAATACACATTTGATCCTGCTACTGATCAAATGATTGAAGTTATCAACCTGGCTCCTGATGATGGGAGAGGCAGAGGATTTCATCTTGATGCTACACAAACAAGTTATTACGACCCAGCTACCAAGAATGTATATGCACATTATATCATGGTTCAGAACGGAAGACCTGATCAGCATATAGATATAACGTTTACTTATAAAGGGCCGAGATAATTACTGATGGATTTAATGATGTAAAGGAGTTGTTATAACAACTCCTTTCATTTTTGCTTCCTGGCTTAGAAGCTGTCGTTGTCAATATTCTTTAATTATTAATTTAGAATTGAAGAGTCGTGAACGTTAACTTCGGCGTCTTCAGTTGTTACTATTGGAGTTCAGGCAATCACGGTATAAAAATATCTTTGATCTTGAATTAAGCATGTACAAACTGGTTTCTATAATATTTGCTTTTTCTACCCTTGTTGCACGTTCACAAGCACCTGGAAGAACGGTTCAGTTTTCACCGCCCCCCGTGCACAACAACTTTTATAAAGACGCTGATTTGGCCGTCGTAAAGGATAAATATCCACCGTTTGCAAGCGGTAGTCCTTATTTCATTGATGAATGGTTAAGTGCAGACGCTGAGTTAGAACACGGGGAGACATTCAAAGATGTTAAAATGCGGCTTGACCTTGTTGAAAACACTTTGCAATATATCAGCCCTGAGGGCCGCGAGCTGGTGGCGTCTTCAGCGATCAAAACTGTCACTTTTAAAGATTCTGCCAGCGCGAACCAATACAAGTTTATTCACTCTTCTTTTTTGGGAATGAAAAAAGCAAAAGGTGTCTGGTTTTTGGAGTTGGTATCGGGCCCCGCTTGTTTTTATAAGCAAATAATTAAAAGTGTAAACGAACCTAAGAATTACTCACCCGGAGGAACTCAACCATCAGTCAATAGTTCGGAGGAGTATTTTATTTACGCTGACTCCATTCTCCTGCCCGTCAAAAGAATCAAGGACGTCCCTGGCCTCCTGCACAATAAATTCAAGCAAGTAGATACATACATGACTGCAAACAAACTGTCCGGAAGATCTGAGTCAGGATTTATTGAATTGATAAAGTACTATAATAGTCTTTTCTGATCTAACGAAAAATAACTTTGCAAACAGATTGCCACACCTGCTTGCGTGCCGTCGCCAAGGGCTTACGCCGCCGGGACCGGTAGGCAGGGAATCCACAGAAACACTGAGGATATGTGTACTTCAGTGTCCCAGGGGCATTAATCTGAAAGTTTGCCAATAAAAAAGAGACTTCAAAAACGAAGTCTCTTAGAAATATCGGCAGGATAGACTTAAAATCCTTTTTTGTCTTCAGCAGGTAATTTTGAGATCACATAATCCGACAGCTCAGTAAGACCCGCATCCTTTTTCTTTGCGGCTAGTCCTTTCAACAATACTCCATTTATATAGGGATCCGTCTGTCCTTTAAAAGCCTCCGGAATTGCGTCGCGGAACGTCACGATATCATCTATTCCCTTTTTGAAAATATCCCCATTTTTCGTTTTGCCAAGAAAGTCGCCCAGGGATTGCAATACATTGAATTTATTTTGAGAAAGAGGCATTGATTCAAAATTCTTTAAGATCATATCTGCGGAAGATTCATCACCCGATTCGATCATCACAGCCGTGATTACAGAAGAAAGTTTGCCTTTGGCTGGTTGTGCTGCTAAGCGCTTTGCCTCTGCAAGGGCGCCGGCACTGTCAATTTCTGATAAAGCTTCCAGTGCATTTCCCGAAACGGTATAAGACGAATCATTGACGGCACTTTTAAATAATGAAGCATATTCCGGTTTCATGTAGGTGCCAAGTTTTGAAATTGCTGCAGCCCTTACGATTTTTTTAGGATCATTTTTTGCAAGTTCAAGTAATACGGGTTCCACTTCCTTTCTCACAAGATCTTTTTTCATATCAATACGCCCCAGGGTAAAATTTCTGAGGCCATCGTATTTGTCTTTGAGTGCTGTTTTTAAAAACGCAACAGCCTTTGCGTCATCCTGGTGTTTCGAAGCAAAGTCAATCGCTTCTCTTCTGTCAAGATAACTACTTGCATATTTATATTGATGAATGTATTCATCCAGTGTTTTGTTTTCTTTCTTCACGCAGAGAAGAATCTTATCGCCATCAAAATTTACCAGGTCGGGTTTTGAAGAAGCTGCGAATGAAAATGTGTCGGATTTGTTTTGCGCCCAAACCTTGTATCTTGTTTTGTTTGCTCCATTATATACATCTATAGCCACGGGCAATTTGAAAATTTTGTCCCCTGCCTGTGTTTGGTTTACAACCACCTGGACTTTCTTTGAAGCATCATCATAGCTATACACGATGTCAAGATTCGGGTTGCCCGCCCCATAATACCATTGGTTCCAGTACCAGTTCAGATCCTTACCGGTGACTTCTTCAAACGCCAGCCGCAGCTGCTGCGCTTCTGCCGACTTAAACTTATTTGTAGTAAGGTAGAGGTTGAGCGCTTTAAAGAATGCACTGTCGCCAACATAATTGCGCAGCATATGAAGAACGCGACCACCTTTGTTATAGCTCACGGCGTCAAATACATCTTCTTTGTCATGATAAAAGAACCTCACCAAATCTTTCTTACCACTGTTGCTTTGCAGATAACCCTGCATATCACCGAAGTTCTGATCGTCACCGGCGTCCTTGCCATACTTGTATTCATCCCAGAGTGTTTCACTATAATTAGCAAATGATTCGTTGAGTGTAATATTGCTCCAACTTTCAGTGGTTACGTAATCGCCAAACCACTGATGAAATAATTCATGTGCTATCACCAGTTCCCAATTATTGCCGTCCGTTAATTCCCTGGCATCCTGTTGAGCCGCGTCGGAATGTAATGTGGCAGTGGTATTTTCCATGGCCCCACTTACATAATCATGACCTGTGATCTGTGAGTACTTTGCCCAGGGATAATCAACGCCTGTTATTTTGGAATAGAAAGCTATCATTTCCGGAGTGAGACCAAATATCTTTCTAGCGACAGAAGCGTAATCTTTATCTACATAGTAACTCACTTCCTTACCCTTATAAGAATCTTTAATGATAGCAAAATCGCCGACGCCCATAAACAGAAGATAGGGAGAATGAGGCAGTTCCATTTTCCAGGTATCGGTTCTTGTTCCGTCTCCATTTTTCTTCTGGCTTGTCAATTTGCCATTCGAAAGAGTTACATATTTATCGGGAACTGTCATGGCTATTTCATCAGTCATTTTTTGATTGGGTTTGTCAATGGTCGGCAGCCACACAGAGTTCGCCTCGGTTTCGCCTTGTGTCCAGATCTCAGTGGGCTTATCTTTTTCTTTTCCATCAGGATTGATGAAATATAATCCTCTGGCGTCAGTGATCGCAGCGCTGCCCTGCACTTTAACCTCATTCGGTTTTGATGTATAGTCAATGAAGACGGTGTATTGCTCACTGCCCCTGTATGTTTTGTCAAGATGAATATTCAATTGCCAGTTGTCATAGTCATATTTTAATGGTGTTTCCTTCCCGTTTTTCACAATGGCTACCTTATGGATATCCATTCCCTTTGCATCGAGCCGCAAAGAATCGGTTGGATAGAAATGCGGTTGCAGCGTCACCCACGCTTTGCCGTACATATAGGATTTGCTGAAGTCAAACTTCGCGTCAAGTTTGGTGTGAACGAGGTCATTGATCTTTGTTGCGGTTTCACGATATTGCTTTTTCCAGCTTGTATCAGTGGTCTTGCCAGGCTGGGCTATCGCCAGGTAATTCAACAATACGAATAGCAGGCAGATCGATAGTTTCTTCATTGCTTAATTTTTTAGGAGCACAAAAATAGAGTTAACGGCTCATCGGAGGGCATAATTTTTTTATATACGGCGACCATTTAACAGCTGTATAGTTAGAATTGATTTAAATTTGACGTGAAACCAGCTATTTATATGAAGCGAACCCTGTTGTTCTGTTTTTTTTCGTTGCTTGTCTCTTTGCTAAATGCTCAGAAGATCTATTTTATTTACCTACAAACCGAAACAGGCGAACCTTTCTTTGTAAGGATGAATGATAAACTTTATAGTTCCGAATCATCGGGTTATTTGATCCTTCCGCGGTTAAAGGACAGCACGTATAAAT
>DASYSW010000342.1:0-1567 GCA_036002905.1 Chitinophagaceae bacterium | reverse complement strand
GGGCGAGCCTATCCCCACGGTACAAACCATGATTCCCTGCTGCGAGATACTTTCAGCCGTTTTCAACGCGTCCTCATCGTGATCTTCACCATCTGAAATAAGAACAACGGATTTAAATCTTCCTTCTTTTGTGTTAAAAGCCCGCGCACTCATTTGCAGCGCATCGCCAAAGACTGTCCCCTGTGTGGGTATTGCGTCAGGAGTAGCAGATGAAACAAAAATAGCCGCTGCTCCATGATCAATTGTCAATGGCATTTGCAGGTACGCCTTTCCTGCAAACAACACCAGCGCAATCCTGTCATTTGGCATCTGGTCCATCAATTTCAGGATCATTTGCTTTGCTCTCTCAAGACGACTGGGCGAAAGATCGTTCGCGAGCATACTTTTACTCACGTCCAAAGCGATCACAACGTCAATACCCTTCCTTGAAATATTTTCAGCGCTGCCCGGTCTGCGAAGATTGGCGACGGCGACGACACCCAACCCAAAAGCCACTGAAAACAAAATGAATTTGCCAGCGAATAGTTGCGGAGAGAAATTTTTTATGAGCTGCTGCACTAACCTGCTGTCGCCGATCTTTTTTATAGTTCTTTTTTTCCATCGTAATAAAAAAAGGAAAAGCAACACAAAAACGACGAGCGCAGAGGACAACAATAAAAGTTCTTTGTATTGAAATTGAAAGTTCAAGGGCAATAGATTATCAAGAATTAAACCAAACCCTACATTTTACCTTCCATAAATCCGAGCTGCTCCAAAATTCCGTTTAGGATCTTCATACGAATGGCCGGTATATCAGCTTTGACATCAGCACTTTCAAAATTTAAAACGAAAAAATAGGGGTGCTTATTTTCTTCGATCCAGCCGACAATCCATGCAAGCTGGCTTCCCTTTTCAGTTTGACCCCAACCGGTCTTATAACTTAATTTATAATTGGAATTGTCGTCAAATAGCATCGCTCTCTTCACAATATCCTCATAAGTATCAAAAAAAGGAAGTTGGTGGAAGTAAAGTCGCTTCACAAGCCCCAGTTCTTCATCAGGTTTTATTTTTAATGAGTTATCCAGCCAAAATGTATCAATTCCCGAAGTGATCTTTTTTGTACCATAAGAAAGACTATCCAACCAAAATTGCATCGTGTCTTTACCAATCCTGCGGGCGACCTCCTGGTAGTACGGAACCGCCGATACACGAAAGGCTTCATACATACTAAGGTCTTTATTCCATGCTTTCACCGGCCTTTCAATGCCATCCCATTTTATGATCATGCTGTCGTTTGTTATTTTTCCCGTTTGCAAACCGATCAGCGAATTTACGATCTTAAACGTGGAAGCCGGCAAGAAAGCACTGTCCCGATATCTTTTTAAATTATACACCGTGAATTCGCCGGTGCCATTATTAAACATAGCAAAAGTTCCATTGACGTGATTTTCATCGAAGAAATGTTTCAGGCTATTGTCAATTTTTACGTTATTGGGGGAACAGGCATTAAAAAAACAGATCAGCAACAAACAATACGCAAAAAGTCTCATTTCAAAATTTTTGCAAAGGTAAGTGTGGGGAAAAGGAA
>DASYSW010000341.1:0-5954 GCA_036002905.1 Chitinophagaceae bacterium | reverse complement strand
GATTGGATTGGGAATAATCACCCAAAGTATCGTTGCCTGGATATCGCTTTCAGGATCGCAGGAACGGGAAGTGTGGGAGTGAAGCGTTATGTTTTTTTGCTGAAACATCTGGAAAAGGAGAAGAATTATTTAATGCTGGATATGAAACAGGCGACACCCTCTTGTCTCGGGAAATATACACCCGCGAAACAACCACGGTGGATGAACGAAGGTGACAGGATGGTTTCTGTTCAGCAATACATGCAAAACGTTAACCCCGCTTTATTAAGCTTTGTTTCTTTTGACAGGGAACCTTTTGTTATTAAAAAGCTTCAACCAAGCGAAGACAGGGTCAATTTCAAGGGGCTCAAGAAAAAGGATAAAGACATTTCACAAGTGATAAAAGAGATGGCGGTCCTTGCTGCTTCTGCTCATTTGCGGAGTGCCGCCAGGAAAGGAGCTGCAACGCCTGACGAATTGATGACGTTTGGAGATTCAAATTCCTGGCACAACGAGATTATCAGCTTCAGCCGGGAATACTCAAAGCAGGTAAAAGCCTATCACTACGAATTTATAAGAGAGTGATTTTTGCTCCTTCTTCAAATTGATGACCTCTTGCACCTGCATTTACAATTTTTTAGCCTTACAGCCCTATCTTTGCAATCCAAAATTTTTGCGTATATATGAAGGTTATGAAGTTTGGCGGTACGTCTGTGGGGAAGCCCGAGCGGATGCACCATATTGTTGGCCTGGTAACATCGCAGTCGGAACCTGCGATCGTTGTCCTCTCCGCTTTGTCAGGCACGACAAATGCATTGGTAGAGATCATCTATAATATTGCCAAGGGTGACAGGACCACTGCCAAACAAAATATTGATAAACTGGAACTGCAGTACCAGGCCTTCATTAATGACCTGGTGAAACAACCCGAGCCCCTTCACAAAGCAAAGGCAATCGTTGCCGAGCATTTTGAATTTCTAAATATCATTTTAAAAATATCTTTTAGTGAGGCACTGAGCAAGGATATACTCGCACAGGGAGAATTGCTTTCAACAAAATTGTTCTCAACCTATCTCGAGGAGCAAAAGATTGATCATGTATTACTTCCGGCTCTTGAGTTTATGACCATTGACTACAACGATGAACCCCAGATCGGAAGTATCAAAGTCAAACTAACACAATTGTTGAAGCAACATCCAAAGAAAAAATTATTCGTTACCCAGGGCTATATCTGTCGCAATGCAAGAGGCGAAGTGGACAATCTGAAAAGAGGAGGAAGTGATTACTCAGCTTCATTGATAGCCGCGGCAATTAATGCATCCGTTTGCGAGATATGGACAGATATTGATGGAATGCATAACAATGATCCGAGAATAGTGAAGAAAACGAGACCGGTTGAGCAATTAAGTTTTGAGGAGGCAGCCGAGCTGGCATATTTTGGCGCAAAGATCTTGCATCCTGCATCCATATGGCCGGCGCAGCAATACAATATCCCGGTGAAGTTGTTAAACACGATGCAGCCCGAAGCAAAAGGAACTGCGATCGTTGAAGAAGCTGGCTCAGTAGGTGTGAAGGCGGTCGCCGCGAAAGATAATATCATTGCCATTCGCATCAAGAGCAGCCGGATGTTGCTGGCATATGGGTTTTTAAGAAAAGTGTTTGAAGTGTTTGAAAAATACAGGACATCGATCGACATGGTAACAACTTCTGAAGTTGCTGTATCGCTCACTATTGATAATGCAAGCCACATTAAGGAAATTCAAAAAGAACTCGAGCCATTTGGGGCTATTGAGATAGATGAAAACCAGGTCATCATTTCTGTCGTGGGAAATGAGATCTCGCAGACCTCAAACATTGTAAAGAAATTATTCGAATCCATTCAGAATATACCGGTGAGAATGGTTTCTTATGGTGGTAGCCCGCACAACATTTCGCTGTTGGTTCCAGCTGCCTACAAGACGCAAATTCTTCAGCAATTGAATAAAGGAATGTTCGATCTTTAGTGCTTGACGTCCGTGCTTGAAGTCCTTAAGACGCCTGGCTTTATAAGACATCGAGAGAACCATACAAGGCATTTAAGTAAACATCGTAATCACCCTTGTATGTCTTGTATGGTTAAAAGCCAATGCAATCAGTAACCATCGTCGTCATCATCACCTTCATCATCGCCTCTAAGAGTATAAATAGCGATCACTCCACCAGCTCCATTACCGACCGCACCAACAAAAGGTTGTTTGATGATCTTTATCATGGCGATGTCTGTCGTTGGAAGATTATCGATGTAACCTGCATCCACGGGCATCTCGTCCACAAAAATATTGGCTCTTGTATTGCGGATAAAAGGAACAGGAGTTCCATATCTTGTATAATAGATTTGCAAACCTGCCACCCGGCCCTGCAGCCACTCTAAAATATTTAAATAGCTTTTTGCACTTTCATTTTGACTGGCGAGGTCAATGATCGTTCCATCATAAGTTTTGAAGAGGCCTGAACAGTACTCGTTGTTTAACTTCTCTTCAGGCGATATATGGGTATGTCCCGGGTAGCGCTGGGCGAATAGAACAAGACTTAAAACCGAGGCTGAAATCAAAAGAACTATCTTTTTCATGTGTGGTTCCTCCTATTCCTAAGTTACACCAACATTCTGTTAGCAGATAGTTAAGTTGTCGGAAGAATTTCTGTGAGCATCTGCGAAATCAGTAAGAAAAGTATTCAGGAGTTCTCACAGATTACACGCATGCCTGCCGGCAGGGATTTTCACCGAATAATTAGACATCTGTGTACACCTGTGAAATCAGTGAGAAATATAAAATGAAAAAGCCTTCTAATATCAGAAGGCTTCAAAATTTTCCTATTAATCCATGCCTGCGGCAGGCTTTTTAATCCAAACAATCCTGGTTCTTCTTACACTACCAGCATGGCATCACCATAGCTAAAGAAGCGATACTTGTCCTTGATCGCTTTTTTATACGCTTCCATGGTCAGGTCATAACCGGCAAATGCGCAGGTCATGATCAGCAAACTTGTTTTAGGTAAATGAAAATTGGTGACCAGTGCGTCAGCGATATTAAAATCATACGGCGGATGAATAAAGATATTCGTCCATCCTTCCGATGGCTTTAATAATTTTTGAGCGGTAAATGATGATTCAACGGCACGCATAGTTGTCGTTCCCACAGAACAGATGCGATGACCATATTCCTTTGCACGGTTTACAATTTTACAGGCAACATCGTCAATGCGATAGTACTCAGCATCCATTTTATGTTTGCTTAGATCTTCCACTTCAATAGGCCTGAAGGTTCCCAGGCCGGTATGTAATGTGACTTCGGCAAAACGAACTCCTTTGATCTCTAGGCGCTTTATCAATTCACGGCTGAAGTGAAGTCCGGCTGTCGGTGCAGCAACGGCTCCTTCGTGTTTTGCATATACGGTTTGATAACGTTCCTTGTCTTCTTCGTCAGGCTTGCGTTTGATATATTTTGGTAAAGGTGTTTCTCCAAGCTTTTCAAGCATGCCACGAAACTCCTCTTCACTGTTTTCCCACAAAAAACGAATGGTACGTCCGCGGCTGGTTGTGTTGTCAATGACTTCTGCTACGAGTTCTTCGCCCTCGCCGAAATATAATTTATTTCCAACGCGGATCTTTCTCGCCGGGTCAACGATCACATCCCAAAGCCGGTTTGGCTTGTTCAACTCACGCAACAGGAACACTTCGATCTTGGCTCCTGTTTTTTCCTTGCGACCATACATGCGGGCGGGAAAAACTTTGGTGTTATTTACTACAAACACATCCTTGTCATCAAAATAATCAAGAATGTCGCGGAAATGTTTGTTTTCAATCTGGCCCGTGTGGCGATGTACCACCATCATGCGGGCATCTTCTCTTTTTTTCGTAGGGTGTTGAGCAATGAGATTTAAGGGTAGATCAAACTTAAATTGTGAAAGCTTCATGGATGATTTTTCTTTTTGGTGACCGGCGGCAACGCCCGGTGTTCCTGCTTGGCAGGCTTCGTTGCGACGCTCCGTTCTGCTGTATCAAATCGATTATGCTTTTTTGTTACCTATGACATAACCAGCGGAGTAAGTTTGGAAGGGTTTGATCCAATCCGGTCTTACGGCACCGGGTCAGGTCTAAGGATGTTCAAAGTGCGCAAAGGTATGGGTTTTATAACGCAAAAAAAGTTTTATTGTTCACAATATGGGAAGAACACGAATTACACGAATACAAGTTTCATATTTGATCGGTCATTCATTTGTTAGATTTCACGAGTTTACATGGGCCATCTTTCGCGTAATTCGCCCAAAATTCGTGTTTCATTATCTTTATGCAACGTGTGTATCACGGCGTCTAATTAGTCTTTTAACCCTTCGATGCTAAGTTCCTGCGGACCGTTTTTCCAAATGCTGACGCCCAACTCCTCCAGTTTTTTCATGTCAGTGTCCACTACCCTGGCAAATATGTTGGCGGCGTCTAATCCTCGTCCCTGTCCGTAATAAATCCCAAAACAGTTTGCTGTTTTAACCCGGGTGGGTCGGGAGGGACCAATGACAACCTCTCCGGGTTCCGCAAACACGGAAGCATTTTCCTGGATGATGTCAACCGGCGGCACGTTGTCGATCCATATTTCATTACCTGAAACACGAGCATGATAAAACTTCCTTGTAAACGGCAGGATCTGTTGAAATGCTTCAGAAGTAACGGGTGCGTCCTCGCCGTAGAACTTGAAGCAGATCTCTGCACCTTCTTTTGTTAGGATCTTGAAGCCTGTCATCTATTAGAAGTTTATGTACTTATTTTCCTGGGATTTGTCAATTATTTCTTGTCAACTATTTCTTGTCAACTATTTCTTGTCAACTTAAATTGCTCCCGATGATTTCGCAGAAAACGCAGAATACGTTATTATCTGGGCAAATCAGCGCCGTCTCCGGGTACCTGTAATACGAAATTTTACTGTCGACGCAACACTAGTTGGTACGGTATGAGACGTTATACCAGTTCCACTCCCAGGTTTTACCATTGTCCGGTGAAAATGCCTGGCTCCATACAGGATGTTCTTTGTCGCGTACATCCCAGCGAAAGACCATAATTATATTTCTTCCATTGAATGTATCTTTTGCAAAAAAGTGTCCCACGTTGTTTTCAAATGAACCCACAACAGGCGGATCTAAAACACCGACATTGCTCGCAACCCAATACAACCTCCATAGCCTGGTTTTCGGATCAAAAAGCCTGAGCGTAACGCCTTCAAAAAGTTTTCCCTCTAATCCGGGCAACTGTGTAGTACTGAGGACATCCATATCTGCCGTGCCGCTTAATATTTTGTAATTGGAATCCGTTGACTCAAATTCTGTCCAGTCCTTGCAATTCTCCAGTCGCTTGTTTAAACGGCGATGGTACATTTTCCATGTTCCAACTAAAAAATCGAAATCGCTATTTGACGAGGTGGAGGATGCCTTGATCACTAAATTTCCATTTGCGTCAAAATTTAATTTGGGTATAGTGAGGGTAGTATCAGTTTTCAACACATCTTTCTGTGCCCGACTGATATTGCAAATAGCAAATACCAGGATTGCTAACGAATATTTCATAGTTCTTTATTTTTAAAAAATGTTAACCCACTTTTAGCTTTGATGTTGAAGAGTGGCTGGGATGTAAACCCATGATCGCATCTTTGCACTGCGTACAAACTAAACCTAACTCCGTTCCCGATTTTTCATCGGTGTTCTCATGGGTTAAGACAAAGGATGGCAAGTGAAACTTTGCTTTTAAACTTTCTGTGTCAAGAACACAATCAAAATACACCCATTCCCTGCAATTGTCTGACCATGCCTGTCCACGAAATGTTTCCGGAATTTTTTTCGACTTTAGATAATTCTCTAATGGTTGCAGATGTTCACACATTGAAGCGTCAACTCGTTTATCTGCCGAAGATAAACACTAAGTGTTACTTTCTAAGTTTATTTGAACTGTA
>DASYSW010000340.1:0-15749 GCA_036002905.1 Chitinophagaceae bacterium | reverse complement strand
AATATAATTTTCGTCATCTTTTTGAAAAATTATGCCCGGAAATTTCTCTGAATAGTACCCTTTTCTATTTTCGAATCTGGAATCTTGTGTAAATCCATCGTTACAAACATCCATTTCTTCAACGGAAATTTCTTTTAGGTCACCAGCCACCGCCTTCAAGTCAGTTACTGTTGTTTTACAAAGACAAAATCCGGAAATGGTTAATTTTCTCTCGAGTGAGGAGTCAAGTTGAGCAAATGCTCTAAATCCAAGTAGCAGAAATAAAAAGAGTACTAAATTGTATCGCATGTTCTTAGGGTATTGAAGCTAGCACTCAAAAGTATGTTATTGGGCTTAGTATATTTTATCGAGATTGAATTTGTCCCCCTTAAAGGAATCTAATCCTAATACGGTAAAACGAGCTATGTTATTCGTCTAAATAAAACACTTAGTTGATTGAAATTCAGGTCACTTTAAGCTTTAATTAATAGCCTAAAAAAAGGTATTTTTAGAAAAAATGATCTCTTGAATATTACCAGGTTGATGGCCATTTGTTCAGTATCCATTTTTGCCATGGGTTGCTATCCGGCGGATAGAACCATGTATACCGAAAAGGATAATTCTGCTTATCTAACGTTGTCACACTATACTGCCATTCTTCCTAGCTTGGGACCTTGCGGCTTTTCCAGGGCGGAGGATAGGTATGATATTACCACTCCAAGAACAATAGGAAAGGTGTCAGCCAAAGATCTTAAAATAGATAATAACTCGGAGGTTCAAGTACCCATAGAATATACAGGATATATTGAATTTTCGAAGAAAGATGAAGTGCTGGTCAGTCTTTTTATAAATGATGGTGGAAAGCAAATACCGTTGACAATAAACGGAAAACACAAACTAAAAGTTGTGGCAAACGAGATCTATATGGGTCCTAAGCATGGGTAAATTTTCTTTAAATATATTATTGATAGCCTTGTTTTTCCTTGCGGGTTGTGGCAGCGATGATATAAACGATTCCAGTAAGAGAAATGACCATTGGGGTTGGTGGGTGGATTCGACCGGCAAAGGGAAATGGATTCCTCTAAGTAGCCATCCGACCTGGAAAAACGGACACTATATCAAGTTCTATTTTGACGGAAAAATCGGTGAAAAAGGAACAATTAAAAATGGTAACCATGTCGACACCACTTTTTTTTATGACAGAAACGGTATTGGATATGGGTATAAATTGTATACAGGAGATTCAGGCGTCACTCATTATGCTCAGAATGGCCCTACAAAAATTTATAGTCTCAATGGTAAGATCCTCATGGAGGGTAATATTGAGGACCATAAAATTGGTGGAAAGTGGACAGACTATTATCCCAATGGCAGGGTAAAACGGACTTTCGACCTGGCAAATGACACCGGCTGGGCAGTTCATTTTTATGAAACCGGGCAGATCAAGGATAGTCAATTTTGGATTAACGAAACTGCATTTGAAGTCGCGTCATGGAATGAAGAAGGCACTTTAACCCGTTCCAGTGGCTGGAAAAACTTACACTTTGATGGTGAATCGTTGAGATACTATGAAAACGGAAATCTCTGGACCAGTGCAAATTACAGCAATGGAAAAGTCAATGGGAAAATGACTGTTTATTTCCCTTCGGGAGAAGTCGAATGTATTTATCAATACAAGGATAGCCTTAAGGACGGTCGGCAAATAGAATATTATAAAAACGGGCAGATTCAGTCAGACTTGTTGTTCAAAGAGGGTAAAGCTGATGGAGTTCAAAAGAAATACGATGAGAAGGGCAATTTAATTGTCACTGCAATATTTGATAAAGGTGTCCGAATTAAATAAAAGCAAAAAAAAAGTATTTTTAGAAAAAAGAATCTCTTGAATATTTCCAGGTTAATAGCCATTTGTTTAATGTCCGTTTTAGCCATCGGCTGCTACCCGGCGGATAGAACCATGTATACTGAGAAAGATAATTCCGCTCATTTATTCCTATCACCATATACTGCCATACTCCCTGTTTTGGGGCCTTGCGGCCTTTCCAGGGCGGAGGATAGTTATGAGATATCTACTCCAAGAACAAAAGGAAAGGTTTCAGCCAATGACCTTAAAATAATGAATTTCTCAGACGATCGTAAATCCATAGAATATACAAGTTATATTGAATTTTCAAAAGTAGATGAGGTGCTGGTCCCCCTTTTTATAAATGATGGCGGAAAACAGATTCCGCTAACAATAAATGGGAAACACAAACTGAAAGTAAAGGCGAATGAAATTTACAAGGGGTAAATAAAGCCGTTCATATCATGCCAAACCAGGTTTCGACGATCGTTTATAAATACAATTCCAAAGGCTTTGTGCTGATTGGAATATATATTCTTGGCCTCATCGTTGCCTTTTACCATTCACTTTCCATGTCGATGTGGGAGATCCTGTTTTTTGGAGCTATATTTTTAGCGGTTCCCCTGTACGTCCAATATGGAAATAACAATAAAGTTCGAATGCTTGTGCCGGACGAACGGTCACTTATTTTCTCCGGGCAGGGAATACAATTCGGGCTGGATCATTATCCGGTTAAGGATATAGAGGCAGCAGCTGTATTTCTGGAAGCCTTTACGGGGTTTGAATATCGCTTATTTGGTGCAGCCGGAAGGTCGCGGGAAAATATAAGGCAGGTATCGAATGGAGACCAGAATAAGATTTCTTTCCGGTTTAAGGGGGAAATTGTTGACTTTACATTTTGTCTGACCAGCTATGCCCAGTTCTGTATGTTCCGGGCTGTGATCAACGATTGGCTGGCCGCCGGAGTGAATGTTGTTCTAAAACAGGCATTTAATGACGAATTTATAATAGGAGAGATAACTTATTATGACAACCAAAATGTTTATGATCAGACAATAACATAATAAACCAGGCGGGAAATCAATACTAATATTTCCCATCCGACTCAAATCTGCTTTTGATGAGATACAGCTTACTCGTTACATTTTGCATATTTTGTTTGCGATCTTTTGGGCAGGCAGACAGCTTGATCCTTACGAGTAAACAGAATATTAATTGGATCAATAGTATAAAAGGAATGCCTCTGCCTGATCAGCTGTCAGCAATAAGAAAGAGATTGCTTTCCGATACAAATATATTTGTTAAGGAAGGTCATCCAGACAGGATTAAAACGATTGACAGTTTAGGTGCTCGTGTCTATGGAGAGACCAGACCAGTCATAATGGTTGACGGTATGAATATATCCATTGATAACAACACGAAATCAACCAAGATTGTCGAGCTGTCAAAGCTGATATCAGAGAGTACGATAAAAGGGGTAGTTATTCTCAGTGGTAATGAGCCAGAAACTATAGCCCTTTTTGGATCCAGAGGAATAGGAGGGGTAATAATTATGACATCAACCCAAAAGAAATATTCTAAAAAATTCAGACGCCTAAATATAAAATACAGCGAGTAGATGCTAATTCTCAACATACCGGAATTATTTGGAATTAGTATGGAAGTTTATTTAATAGTAATCCTTTTAGCCTTTCCAACTTATTTCTTATGGAGACGAATATACATGCGTTATTTTCCTGTTGGAAAAAAAAGGACATTGATTATTTGGCTATCCACTATAATATCTTCCCCAATTATATATGTTATTCTGGGATTTATAATTTTTTCAATAATTGATTATTATCCCGAAAGCAAATTTGAAAAGAATCGTTGGGATGAGTTTCCTGATAAGCGTTATGAGCTATCGCAGGACATAATAAAAAGTAAGATGCTCATCGGCAAATCTAAAACAGATGTAAGACTTATTCTTGGGGTTGACTCAACGGAACCTGATTCCCAGAACGAGTGGTATATTGACCTCGGATATAAACCGGAAATAGGCAATATAGATCCTTCTTCTTTGGAAATTAATTTTAAAAATAACAAAGTTGTTTCCGTGACGCAAAGTCGTTGAACTGTTAAATAGTAAATACTGTAAAAAAATGTACACCTATAAACTGGAAGATGTTTTAAGAACTATACAGGCTGGTGATCCGGACAGTATTTACAGAGACGTATCCAATAAAGCGGCTGAATGGGCGATTTGCGGATTCATTGAAGAAGCTAATGATTTGCTGGATATCCTTTGGCGGCATGACCGGCAAAACTTTGAAAAAGATCCCCGAACCAGTAAGGCATTTCAGTTTATGTGGGAGGTGAGCGGGACCTTGCCAAAGTCTGAAGTACCCTTCGAACCAGGTGACCTGGAAATGATGGAAAAAGAAAATCTGGACTATTTTTTAGTCCAGTGGGGCATACCGGCGATTAAGAACCTGGCAACCCCGCTTTCGGAAACGGAAGTGGATAGTTTATATGTCAAAGCGATTTATTTCTGTGTTACGAATCTGGCGCCGGTAGAAGAGATATTAAAATCATTAAAAAGATTCCTTCTGGAATCTTCGATAGCCACTCATTATACGCATTTTCAGGCGGCTACGCTCGGATGCCTGTTGGCTGTCCATCAAGGATACATGGAGTGCCTGCCTGAATTTTTAGATATATGGGCTGCGGGTTATCTAAAATATCCGACAAAATACAGTGCATCTTTTCTGATGAGTAACCGTTCCTTAGCCCGGGTATTGTTAACAGGATATTTAGCACCTAAACTTTCTGTAACAAAGTCAGACTGCCTTTCAGAAACCAAAGAATTTGAGGAAGCACTAAAGGAGAGATCAGAAAAAGGCCGAAGACTGATTTACGGGCATTTAAGCTGGAAGGAACTGCTCCGGCGAATTTCTTTTCTTTCCATTAAGCAGGAGCAACTTGAATTTTCACAGGACCTGATCGAACAACAATGGCTTGGGTATGAACCAGTTCTTTTGGAAGATATCCTTGCAAAGGAAGAAGAACTCGGCATCCGTTTTCCGGCAGACTATAAAGAATTTTTACTGGTTTCCAATGGATTCAGAATGAGTACCAATACTGCCCCCACATTCTGTCCTGTTCATGAAGTGGTATTTCTCAGGGATAAAATGCCGGAAATGATAGATGGCTGGAAAGACCTGGTGGACGAAGTCACCATCAACTCATTTCGCCAGGCCATACTTATTGGCGGGGAGTATGATGAACAACAGGTGTTTTTAGGGCCTATGGGAGACGGTAACTGGGTGTGCTGGTTTTTTGCCTATTGGATGCCGGGCGAATGGCAATATCAAAGCCTGCGCTTTTATATGGAATATGTTCTTCAGGGACTTGAAAACGAAGAAGAAAAAACGGAGGCGGACATTTGATGGCGAGTTTTTGCTTTTGGAACCTGCTGAACTTCCTATTTTGAAACTTTAGCTCCAAAAAAGGCCCTTGGTTGTCAAAACCATAATTCCCAAAATTTGGTAATTTCCCATTAATTCCCTATTTTTGGGAAGTAACATAAGCGGACGATGATTGTTGAGTTCAGAAATAGTTATCTGGAAAAGCTTTTTGAAGGCCGGCCTGTTCCTGGGAAGCCCAAATATACCCAGGAAGTCATTGAGCGATTTAAAAAAACGATCCTGAAACTGCAGTTCATTGATAACCTGCAGGAGCTGAGTAAACACAAAGGCCTCAATTTCGAGTCTCTCAAAGGCAACTATAAAGGGTTTTATTCGGTCCGGGTAAATAAGGGGTACCGGTTAATTCTGACCATTGACCGGTCCGGTCTGGTTCACATAAGTGAAGTCCTATCGGTGCATGAACTGAGCAATCACTACCAATAAATTTAAAAATATGAGTAATTATAAAACAGTAAACAGCAAAGGCAAAGAAATCCAGACGGATGTCTCTTTGCATCCGGGCGAAGTGTTGCAGGATGAACTGGAAGCCCGGGTAATTGCAAAGAATGTATTTGCGGATCAACTGGGGATGAAGGCCAGTCATTTTAGTGAACTGCTTCATGGCAAACGCCATGTCGGCGCTGCGGTGGCACTGCGGCTGGAGGATTTACTCGGTATTTCAGCCGAATACTGGATGCGCATTCAGGTTTATCATGATCTGTTCGTGGAAAGACACCGACAGGAAGAAATGGCGTAGACTGTTCCGGGCAACATGGCACTCAATTTACCGGCCCTGCGGGTCCAGAGTCTCAACGGGCTGGGATATAACGGGGTGGGGTATGGTCTGGAACTCTACGGGATGGATAATTCAGGAAAACACCTGCTTTCTTCCTCCTACCAATACTATCTGGGAAACGGAGACGGCATCTCTATCCCGGTCTCCGATATCGAGAGAAATATCTTCACCGCCCAATATGGTAACCTGGAACTGAACTGCGATTTCCAGTAGGGGCAGGGGGTGTATAACAAGTTTTACTTCGCCGCCTCCCGGGCTCTCCGCTGTATCTCCCTGCGGGAGGATGCCGCTGCGATCCCTGGCGGATTAGAAATCTATGGGTAGTTAAATTTCAGAAACTACCTTTAAAAAATTATATAAATAAGCGCCTTATGGATTGTAATGTCGATAAATGAGGATCGCACCTAATATAATAACAAAGCAAATGAAAATGATGGGTTGCCGCCTTCCGACCACAGATTGACCGAATTTCTTTCTGAAAATCAGGCCCAGGACGCCAAGTCCCATCAGGAGAATTCCGTAAATAATTTGGGTCTTCATCTTGTTAATTATACTTAAGTTTTGATAATTTATGCTATTAAAAATTGAACGGGAAGTATGTCTTGCTAAATATCGGAATTTCCCTTTATCACCATATGATCCAAATACAGATGAGGAGGTTTTATATTATCCAAAGACCTTTGACGGGGGCTGGTACACACTTCCGTCCAAATCAAAGAAAGAATTTCCTGGCATCCTAAAAGCCGAATTGACATCGTTTATCAGGGTGTGTGGATTTGAGCACCTTATTTTCTTTGGAGACAAGACCACTCCCTGGATTACCAAATTGTCTGCGAGCCGAACAGACGACAAATCAATCGGGAAGGCAGTGCAATACTTTAAAGAGAATAAATTAGGTAAGAATTTCAATGGAGGAGTCCAGGTAGGAATCACTGATTTGCCGGAATTCATCACACATTTTTACTGTATAACCCGTACTGATGCCAGTTTTCACGAATTCCACTTTTCAGATCCGCTGCAAAATATGCTGGGTTTTATACATCCCGGGGGTGAGGTACTGCTTCAATGTTTAAAGGGAGACTTTAATAAGAAATTTTCAGATGCTCTTTTGAAAACGAAATTTAAGCCAAAAAGCAGATAAAAACCATAACATGTCTTCAGACAAAATTCCCAGAGTATTCTTGTCGCTTGTCGCTATCGCTTTTATTCTTTACGGATTTGTACACTATAACCTGTCAGATCCGGATGGAATAGAGAGTGAACCGAACAAACTGGTTTTAGTCAAAGACATTCTTTGTATCGTCCTTGGAGTGGCTTATTTGATATACCGGGAAGCAGTCAGGGAATACAACAGAAACAAAAAGCCTTAACTCTGTTTATTTTTTTTATTTTCCTAAATGCTAAAAAATTTAGTAATATTGCTGGATAATACAAGCACATGCCCAGCAATAGAAAACCTATACACCCGTACCCTGTGAACACGGTCTCTGAACCGGAAAAGTATCTGTCAAGTATCTTTTTTGATGTGGAGGTTAATCCAACGGTGCTTAAAGCGGAAGTAAGGCCCCTGCAAAAGGATAGGGGGTATTACACTGTTAACCTGGACAAGGTCTTCCTGGGTCATATTCATAAAGTCGGAAATATCTGGAAGGATTTTTTGGGTAGCGACCTGGAGGTATACCAGCTGGTCGGAAAGAAGATTGAGGAACATTTGCGGAATAAAGCAGGAGAGGAGTAGTCTTTACCGGCCGCCTCCCGCTGGCGTGACCGGGCTCTCTGCTGTATCTCCCTTCAGGAGGATGCCGCTCCGATCCCTGGCGGGTTATAAAACTTTGGATAATCCAGATCCTGGAATCTGCTATTCAGTCAGTCTAAATTTAATCCAGTACGGTTTCCCTGATTTTGTACTATCTCTTGGCAGGTCCGTTTGTTCAAACATTTCAAATTCATTCTTCTTGATCTTTTTTATATAAGTGCTAAAATTTCTATTGGAATTAGCATATTGAGAATCATACACGCAGGATCCGATTTCCCGCCACGAATTTCCCTTGAGTTTATAAACTTTCAATGACTTATATCGACTGGTGCAGGAAGACAAATACAATCCAATCTCTGATATTCCGTCCTCATCAATATCGCCTACGAGGAATATATTCGAGGGGTGGCAGCAAAAGGACTCTGTTTGTAATCTTGGTAATGTCGTATCGGTAAAATAATATGCCTGGCCGTCGTAAATATCTTCATTAGGGTTTTTACATGGGCTAAAAGGATTCAGTATAAAAACAGAATCGATTTTACTGCTGCCTATTTTAATTTTCCCAATAGTCTTAACCCCTTCAAAATCATTTATAAGATCATTTTTACGATCAATATTTACTGGGCATGAATCGGCATATTTTCTGAAATAATACTTCAAGATAGATTTATAGCCATGGAAAACGGTGTCTGCGAGAAATCGTAAATCGTTGGCCTTTACTTCTCCAGTTGGAGCCTGACAAAATGATTTAGTTGTCATGAACAGTAGTAAGAGCACCAAAATGAGCTTAATGAAAACCGATTTCGTAACACTTATCAGATTTCTTTTCATAGGGCACAACTGCCGTTTTACGGTTTTAATTTTATTGTTCCTTTTTCATTAAGGTTTTCACTATCCTTCCTTAAACTGTAGGTGCGTTTAAATATTAAATGATTGATGTCTAAGTTGTTTGTCAGAACAACACCTTTTGCCGAACTTTTGAACAAGTCATATTGTAGTGGTCGTTCAGCCCATTCCAAAGTATATTGAAATGCATCTAATATTATATTATTTTTGTCAGTTTTAATAATTAAAATATCGTGAAATTCTTTCAAAATTGGTGGTCCATCAGAATTATAACCCTCCCCTATAAATGTTGAAAGGAACTGATAATATAAAAACTGTCCATTTGTAGGCTCAAAAATTGAGATCGAGTTTATAATGTTTAAAGTGTCCTTAATATTTCCGTCTATATCATTAAGTTTTGTATAGTTGAAGTCAGAATTAGTAGTTTGTTTTTTTAGAATGTATATTTTAGCGCCTTTCAGTTCTGTTGCAGAGTCCTTTTGTTTTGATTCAAATACTGTAATTATAGTTTGAGAATGACAAGAAGTAAATACTGTCGCCAGTATCCATAATATTATTGACTTTAAAAATAATTCCACTTACTTGTTTTTTTTATTCCAGTCTTAAATTGGGTTGTTACATAGCCAACAGTCAATGCTAAATTTATAAATTAAAATTCACTGTTTGTACAAGAGTTCAAGGATACTGGTCAAGCCAAAACTAAAGAGGATTTGCTTTTAGTTGATGTTTGTTGGTAATGCCCCAATAGCATAAAACCCCATGTTGCATGCAGTTTTTCGTTTACCGATACTAACGATGACAAGTTTTGTTTAGAATTTCCACCATGGTTTTTTACTTTTTATTTGCTCGACTGGTTTAAATATGTCATCTATATTTTCACTTACTGATAAATACTTTCTTAATCCCTCAAATTTATTATTTATTGGATTAAATGCTTCTCCTGTTTGTGGGTCATAAACAAAATAACCAGCTGTGTCATTTATTATTTTTATGTAAGACTTTAATCTTTCGAAAACACTTTTCGCAACGGCGTTCTGATACAAATAAGGAATTGATAAAGCTACGTGATAGTCAAATATTTCAATATGAATTTCCGGTTCATTTTCTTCCGAGTTAAGTTCAAATTTCTGAAATTCCCTTTTGACATCAGTTACGGATTTATTTTTCTTTCTTGAAAGATCATCGTAATTAAAACCTTTTAACCTGGGGTCAAAGTCCAGCAACGCTTTTTCAATAGCGGTTTTTGTCTCGTAATTGTAAGGTTTTTTAACCCAAATGTCATTGTCGTCCTCTATAATTTTAGAAGCTTCGTCTATATCAGTTCTGCCTAGATTTGATTTGTAACAGAAGATGTCGTAACTCATGAGATGTCAGATAAAATTGCATGCAACGCCGCTGCAATGGGGCTGCGGGTAATAGAATTCCAACTGGGCTTTATTCGTGAACTGAATATGGAGCTGAGTAGCGTTGTATCGATCAGTATACGTTCGTTAGGCCACCATATAGCCAAACCCCTTGTTGTGCGTTCGCAGTTCGGTTTTTCTAATAGAGCAATTCTGAGTTCGCATTAATTAAATCAATGGCCTGCGGAAACGAGTCTGCAATCTTTACAGGCATTCCTATGTCAGCTAAGTCATAAAATTTATAAATGCCTGATCTATCCTTTAAGAATCCAAACACGTGACTATTGACTAGATAGTCACTAAACCCCACAAAGTTGGGATATCGCTTATGAGAATGCTCTTCCAGCATTCTCTCAATTGGCCAGATTGAGACCATATGTTCATTCCAGTCATTTGCTTTGAAGCCATTAACTTTTCTGTAAAGTTCTTTGAAGTGAGATGGAAACTGAATTCCCAAGATCTGCTCAGCCTCCGAAATTTGAAGTTCAGATGCGCCATCTTCCAGTTCAATTCCTTCTTTTCTCCAATAAGTGTCTATTGCATTAATCCAAGCTTTTATGTCAAAGGAAGTGTCCATTTATTAAAACGTGTGTTAAAGTAGTGGTCGCTTAGGTGACGCACAACGCTCATGCGTTGGGGCTGTACCGTCAGTAGAATTCCTACTGCTGGCCTGGCCGAAGATTTAGTTTACCTACAACCAATGTACTAAAGTTCAATAGAATTCAAACTACACAAATACCCTTACTCAGCCGGCATAGCGCCAATGCACAAGTTACCGGCAGGCATTCGCCAATTCGTTTTTTACATCCTCTGTCAAAACAATGTTCTGTACATTATTGATATTTCCTAACACTACTGAGGATAATATTTTAGAAAGGTATGTTTTAGGTGATTTGTAATTGTTAGGAAGCTCCAAAGTAAAAAGCGGTTTATCCTTTAGATTTGTCGGATACCTAATTATTGATTTCCATTCGGTCGAGTTAGCGAAATGTGTGCTATTGAGATCACAATTAAATTTCTTACTCAAATATTGCGTCAACTCATCAATATTTTCAGCATACATAGGGATACTTTGAAGATGCTCATCCCTAGTTACAAAAGCTAAAAACCAATCGTCAAAAAATGGCCCATCAGAGTTTGTATATTCGCCTATTACAACAATTTCGCTGATGGCTATTTGAAGAATGTTTTTATCGTTACTGTCCCAGAATACTTTGTCGTTCTGAATGCGAACTCTGCCTGATGAATTTCCGTTTTTAATTTCTTTATACATTAGAAAAGTGTCAAAATGCTTGCAGACAACACTCAAATTTGTGTTATAAAGCGTTGCGTTTATAAAATATTGCTACTGAAATTCAATTTTTTGGTATTATACTTTTCATGTTACCGTTAGGACAATCCATTTTGTTATACTTAATACATTGTTGTCAAGAAACGCGGAAAACCCGTAAACACTGCGTTTTACGAGCTTTCAAACATATTTAACTATTAAAGAGCAGAGGCGATCTGAAAAGACTCCAATCATGACAGAACCTGTTCCTTTCAATACAAACATGAGTGAGCGATAATGGGTCAAAATACCAAAAAATAGAAATCAATATGAGCCATTAAAATTTCCTGTCCGTTATTTTGGATCGAGCACGTATTCAAGAGTTCCTCCGAAACAGCTGTTTTCACCGGTCAAATAACCCATATTGAATAATAGGTGAGCAACATATTTCATTTCTTTTTCACCAGGTCCAAGCTCGAATTTTTTGGATGATTTGATTTCAGCTTCTATATCTCTAAAATTGTACAACTGTTTTACTTTAATAAGAAGGACTGAATCATAGTCCGAAAATGAGATATTAGCCAGGGCTTTTGGATTGCTGAATTCAAAATAACGGTCTTTTCTGGCCTTAGCATATTCCAGTACCTGCCGGTCACCTTTTTCACTGTAATCGCAGTTCAGTTCAATATGCAATGCACCAGCGAGAAAATTCCCTTTTGTGCAAATGTCTTTGAGGACGCCTGTTTTCTTGTCTTTCACGGAGATAACGGTGAAGTATCTGAATGTTGAGCCGTTTTGAATGGCAGCAACATAGTTTTTGTATTTTTTGACTTCAAGCTCTTCGGGTGTCCTAAATGCAAAGACGGCGAGTATAGTGAGCCCAAGGAGTATTGCATATCGCTGCTTCATATTTGATCCGTTTCAAATCTCGTCCGATAGTTTATGGTAATGAAGGTATTAAAAGCATAGCTGCCTTTGTAATACCTAAGTATTTGTTTTAGTTAAATATCCACACTTCCCCCAAACCAGCAAAAAATCTTCCAGCTCATAAGCCCTGAATGCTTGCAGGTCCGCCCCAATATTGCTAAACCACCTGTTAGCCGCAGCCTGTCGTTAGTTGGCTTGAATATTTCCCCAACTTGTGTATAAATGCGGATTTGCCTGCGAACTTAAAGTATAATATAATCTGTATTTCCCGGCAGGTAGATTTGGAGCTATTAAAATGGTGTTACTGGCAGACAGGTTCAAAGGACCGTAAACGGCTGCCTGTAACCGTTCAGCTTTTTTAAATAAGGGATTCATTGCGTTGTCGACGATGACAGACTTGAAAACCAACTGGCCTGCGTAACCGGGTGTAAAGTGGAAATACAACTGGAAATTTGAGTTAAAGGGGTTAGGAATGATACAATTATATCTGATCGCATTTTCCTGTACAGCCGCCGGCGTTGTTGTGCCCGATAAATTTGCCGTGTCGAGACTTGCAAATAAATTCAATTCATTAGCGGTAAATATTTTAGACTGCCATTGCCCGTCACCGGTTCCGGAAACCAGCGCACCGGATGCATCTACAATCCATTGGGCAGATACGTCGATTTTTGTCCCCGAGCCGGACGAATTGCTGTTTTTATTACAGGAAAGCAAAATTGCAGTGAGAAATACTAAGGTTAGTACCGATCTTATTTTCATTTTGTGTTGTTTGCAGCAGGGTTTTGAATTGGTTGTGGCTAACGTTCGCGTATCGGGTATGTGCCGGCAATAGAGCTACTGACCTGGCCTCGGATTCTGTTTACCTACTGCCAAAGTACTAAAGTTCATTAAAATTCCAACTACGTAAATACCCTTAGTCTACCGGCATCGCGCCAATGCAAATGTCGGGCGCACCTAGCCTTTGAATTTCCAATACCTAACCTTCCCATACTTTGAGTTTATTATGAGTGTATCTTTTACGAAACTTATTTGACCAGTGAATGTCCAGTCAGGGTATTTGATTTTTATTGAGTTTCCAACTAATGAGTATTTGTATGAACTTAGCTCATCAACATAATAGATCGAATCTTTGCGAATTTCAAATGTGGCATTTTCGGAACTTCCGTCTGTCCAGATACCCCTTATTTTATTGGAATTGTCTATTGGGTAGTTTCCATTGTTTGCTTGCCTGGGGAAAATATTAACTTGATTTCCACTATCCGCCAATGGCCTTTTCTCATGAGTCTCTTGAGATGAACCGCGCGTCCAAAATAATATCGTCAAAAATGCAAGTATTAAGAATCTCATAAAGTACGTTTTTGACTAATAAAAGTCCAAATTAAATTGCGCCCAACAGCCATGTATTGGGGCTGTGCCGACAATAGAATTCCTACCCATGGCTTGGTCGTAGATTTTGTTTACCTACGGCCAAAGTACTAAAGTTCAATAGAATTACAACTATACAAATACCCTTACTCTCCTGGCATCGCGCCAATGCGAATGTTGTCTGAAGTTCTGCTCAGTTTAAAATTTAGTTTATTGATAATTTTTTGTCAACAATAAATGAGAAACCCCAAAAACCTTTTTTTAGAGTTAAAACTATAAAGTTGGCATTTTTGATTTCCGATATCTCAATATTCGGAACTGGAATGTCTTTTTCAAAATCACTAATGTAAACAGTTACGTATTTATGAGAATATCTGAAAGTTTCAAATCTTGCTAATATTGGAGTCTTTATTGTAGATAAGTCAGATTTTGATAAATGAATATTTGTCCAGAAGAATAACCCACATAACAATGAGCCATAAACAAGCGAAGCCCACGAAAAATGTTTCCAAATATTAAAGCTGTTTCCATTTGTCCTCTGACTATATTTAAAAGTCAGAGTGCCAACTGTCAAACCTGCCATAATCGAACACAATAGAATATATTTAAACTGAATAATTGTCCGATTGTATTCCCTGCCTGAATAGATAAAAGCTATAAAAGCCAAGAGTCCAACGAAGATAAATAAACATCCGATTTTTTTGTCGCGCAATAGCTGTAGTCTACGTTCTGCTTTTAAAGTTGCCTTCTTATCCATTACATATTTTGAAATTGCTACATTGAATTACAGCCAACATTGCCGCATTTGGCTGGGCCGGCACTAGCTATTCTTTACCTAAAGCCAAAATACTAAAGTTCAATAGCAGTCCACCTATACAAATAAACTTACTACGCCGGCATAGCGCCAATGCAATGTTATCCGCATTGTTTCTACGGCGCTACATCAAATGTTCGAACTACTAAAGGTTCTTGAGCGTCCATGAACATTTTCGACCTCCCGAATAATCCTATTTTTCCAACACGATCAAAAATGTTTGCCCCATTCTTTGAGTTTAATAAAACTTCGTCTTTACAAAGCCCAGCCTGATGGTTCTCGTTAATGTAATTCCAATTATTTTCGATTTCATCTTTAAATACAATGGTGAAAGCTGGCTGACTATATTGAATAAGATAGTTGCCATCTTCCATTGCTACCGGATTAAAGTCAGGATGAAAATTGTATATTTTATCGATAGACTCTTTAGCACTTTTATCTATGTCACTCACTCGACTTTGAAAGAACGCGACAGTCCCATTTTTAAATACTGCAAACTGAAATTTGTTGCCGGTATAGTATTTTGCTTTTTCGTAAACGAGTTCAATATCAATTGGTAGATTAGGCTTCCAGGTCGGCCTCGGCGGAAAATCAGCCTTTTTTTTAAAGTTGAACAGTTTTGAAAATTGGTTCATAATATTTTAGAGAGACAGTTTATAACATTGCGCCCAACGCTCATGATTGGGCCTGTGCCCGTAATAGCATTCCTACTACTGACCTGGCCATAGATTTTGTTCACCTTCGGCCAAAGTACTAAAGTTCAATAGTATTCCAACTACACAAATACCATTACCCCGCCGGTATAGCGCCAATGCAAATGTTGTGCGAAGCCGATTTAGTTTTAACCGAGCTTATTTAAAAGATATGCTATTTCCTCAGGTGTTTTAAACCCACCGTTGATTTCTGGATCGGCGAGATCAAATATCAGGTCTTTTAAATCATCACTTTCGAAAAGCACTCTTTCGCCCAAAGTCAAACAATCGCATATGTACGCTAAGTGTGCATTACTTAGAGCCCCTTCGAATGTTTCTTTTAATAATTTCCTGATAGAGGAATTACTTGGGAAAATCCCCTTGTCTTCATTGAAACGCAAAGGAATGCTTGAGCCCGCTTTTTTTAGTAGCAACTTATATTCTTCAACCTCTTTGGAAATTTTGTCTGCTAAGGTCTGCGCTGAAGAATAGCCATTTAAAGCATTTTCTAAATCTGACGTGTTCATCTATTCCTCTTTAAAAATTGAAAACCAATTGCCAGGTTTCGCACAACACCGCTGCATTGGGGCTGTGCCGGCAATAGAATTCCTACTG
>DASYSW010000339.1:0-2775 GCA_036002905.1 Chitinophagaceae bacterium | reverse complement strand
GATTGGAAGCAACCGTATTTTTTTTACTCGACCAGTTGAACAGATCAAGATTTAGATTTAAAGAATGATCAGTGGTCAATATTTCCTGGTTGGTATATAAGTTCGTCGATGGGTCTATAGAACGACCGAACTGGTAGCCTGCCCTGTTTTGAAAAGTGAAAGAAGGGTATTGGCCTAATTTGCTTTGCTCATACGTGAGGGCAACAATTCTTGCCTGCACATCAGCCTGGCGGACAGAGATATTATTTTTCAACGCAAAGTCTACACACCTGCGCAGATCCCATTTATCCTGTCCAAACGAAGACAAAGTAATACCCGATAAGGTTAATAGAATGATTAGCCGGTTCATAATTCCGGCAAAAATAGTTGAAATGTATTGCCGACAAACTGCGATATGATAAAAGAAACCTTTTTTTAAAATTATTTATCAAGTGCCCGTGCCAGGTCGTCAATTAAATAATGAGAATCCTCCAGACCGACATACATACGAGCGTAGCGATGCTCTTTGTTTGCAGGATCAAATTCGGTGTCACTGATCCCCACACATTTTGGAATTACAAGGCTTTCATGTCCCCCCCAGCTTACTGCCATCATGATATGCTCAAGCGATTCACAAAATCTGACAATCTCTTTCTTTTGCTTTGCTTTTAAAATTATTGTAAACAAACCGCAGGCGCCGCTCATTTGTTTTTTTGCCAGTTGGTACTGGGGAAACGATTCATCAAACGGAAAGATCACTGATTCCACCCTGGGATGCTGTTTTAAAAAGGTTATTACTTCATGAGTAGTCCTTGTAATCCGTTCCAGCCGTGCCGGAAGTGTTCTCAAACCCCTGATCAATAACCAGGCATTAAAAGGTTGAACACCGCTTCCAGTATTCAGGTACTCACTGTCAAATATCCTTTTTATCATACTGCGGGAACCACTTAGCACTCCACCTAAAACATCACTATGACCTCCAATATATTTAGTTGCTGTTTGCAATGACAGGTCCACTCCCATTTTAATCGGATTCTGATAAAGAGGAGTGCAGTAGCTGTTGTCAATTATCGATATGATATTTTTTGATCTTGCCAGCGAGGCTACGGCTGCGATATCCTGTAAAGCAAACTCCCAACTATTGGGTGACTCGAGGTAATATACTGTAGTATTGGACCGGGTCGCTTGCTCCCAATTTTCAATGGCTGTACCATTTATATATGTAGTCTCCACATTAAATCTTGGTAAAACCACATCAAACATCCTTTGCGCCCAGGTGTAGGGTGCCCTCACCGAAACAATGTGATCGCCGGATTTTACGTTGGCGAGTATACTTGCAAAAATGGCTGAGGCGCCGCTGTTAAAGACCAGGCAATCTTCTGCGCCATCGAGTGCGGCCATCTTTTTTCTAAGTATCTCGACGGTCGGATTTAATCCCCGGCTATACAGGTACCCGCTCATCTCATCATCAAGAGCCCTGGCAAGATCGTCTACCTTTTTAAAAGCAAAATTGCTTGTTTGAACAATGGGCGGTGCAATGGCATTAAAATAATTCTCTCTTTCTTCTCCTAACTCATTTAATATATATGACAGGTCCATTTTATTGAGTGCGTATTTTTTTATTTCTTCCTGCAGTTACAAAATATAAGATCATAAATCCGGTTAAAACCGCGGCCCCCGTTAATGCGATCATAGGAGTATTGAAAATAATACTGCCGCAAACGAAAATATAAGCAGCCATGAATATGACGGGCAAAAGCGGAAATAATTTCATTTTAAAAATGCCGGTGCCGTCCAGGTGTTTTGTCCTCCTGCGCAAAATAAAGATGGTGGCTGCCGACGTACACATCCCAAAAGAATCAAGAAAAATTGAAAAGCTCAGTATCTTTTCAAATGTATCTGCAAAAAACAAAACGATAATACAAAGAGCTGCAAATACCGTAAGTGAAGCGACCAGCACCTCTTTTCTTTCCGCTTTTCTCTTTAAGAATGAAGGCAGTACTTTGTCTTCACTCATTGCGTACATTACCCGTGGGTTGCTCATCATCGAACCATTTACATAGGCCAGCACCGAAAGAAAGAGTAGCAGGGAAAAAGCATTAGAGCTATTCGCACCAAACATTTTTCCAACAACAACAGAAGCAATCTCCCCCGTACTTTTCATGCTATCAAAACCGATGACCTTATAATAAGCGATGTTGGCACTGAGATAAAGTAAAATAATAACTGTGATTCCAATAAAAATGGCCCGTGGAATGTTTTTACTGGCGTTAGCCACATCATTGCCAAAGTTTATTGTTTGCTGATATCCTCCGTAAGTAAACGACACGGCAATCAAACAAACACCGAAGGACATGATCCACTCTTTCCAGTCAACCTCTTTTGCTGAAACCGCAATGCTTTGATCATAAATGGCCGGGTTAAATAATGCAATGATCACGAGTAATAACATGCCGATCTTTATCAACATCAGAACTGATTGTGTCCTGGCGCTCATGACAAGGCCAAGCATATTCACTCCATAAAAAATAAAAATAGCGGCCATCGCGATAGAAACTTTTATCCAGTTGCCGGCCTCAGGTCCAATTAAGACCTTGCTGATATACCCGGCACCAATAAGTGCAACACCTGAAATCGAAGCAGCGTTCGAAATAAGGATGCTGCAATTGAGCGCAAATGCTATGGAAGGATGATAAGCGTAAGAAAATACTTTGTAGTATCCGCCCGTAACAGGATACCGGCTCCCGATCTCCGCATAGGTAAGAGCCCCGCAAAAAGCGACTAACCCTCCAATGA